>CAYUEH010000053.1:0-12744 GCA_964442465.1 uncultured Laspinema sp.
GCTCTTCGGAGCGTCGTACATATGAATGGTATCGACAAAACGAGCGGTACTCGACTGGCTAGAAATAACCAGACTGTGAGTCCGAGCGCCGCCTTTGAAGAAGCGCACCCCTTGCATCAACGTTCCAGGAGTAATCCCGGATGCCGCAAACAGCACCGTGTCACCAGAGGCTAATTCTTCGGCATTGTAAACCTTGTCAGGGTCAGTGATCCCCATTTCTTGCAAACGAGCGATGTTGCTTTCTTTGCTTTCGCCAATCAGCCCAGTTTTGACCACTTCAGGGTCATAAATCAGTTGACCTTGGAAGTGACCACCTAAACAGCGCATGGCCGCAGCGGAAATCACCCCTTCAGGAGCAGCACCAATCCCCATCAGAGCGTGGATGTTGGTTCCGGAGAAGGCGCAAGAAATAGCGGCAGAGACATCTCCATCGCTGATCAGACGCACTCGGGCTCCGGCGTTGCGGATTTCTTCAATTAAGCCTTTGTGACGGGGACGATCCATCACTACCACGACCAATTCCTCAATGGAGCGACTCATGCAGTCCGAGAGGATTTTCAGGTTTTCCGTGGCAGATTTATTGATGTCCACATGATTTTTGGCACAGGCGGGTGCGGCGAGCTTCTTCATGTAGAAGTCGGGGGCCCGGAACAGTCCACCTTTTTCGGAAATGGCGAGAACCGCCATCGAACCGTTTTGTCCATAAGCGACCAAGTTGGTGCCTTCGCAGGGGTCAACGGCAATATCAATTTCCACGAGTTGTTGGGGGTCGCAGACTTGGCTGGCATTTTCCTGGGTGCAGATGCCAACTTCTTCCCCGATGTACAACATGGGAGCTTCATCGCGCTCGCCTTCCCCGATCACGATTCTGCCGCGCATATGAATGCGGTTCATACGTTCGCGCATCGCTTCTACCGCCACATGATCAGCGGTATTTTTGTCGCCTTTACCCATCCAACGAGCCGAAGCGATCGCGGCTTGTTCGACGACTTCAATAATCTCTAAACCGATTACACTATCCACGGAATTTTCCTCCCAACTGCCTATCAGCAGCCTGTTCTCTGGCTACAACCGTCTAAAAGTCTACCAGAGGACGGATACCCATAGCGATCGCGTTTAACTCAGTTTTTGTTAAGTTTTACTGCTAGGGCGGGATTTGTCATTTGTCATTTGTCATTTGTCATTTGTCATTTGTTATAGGACCAAGGACCAAGGACCAAGGACCAAGGACCAATGACAAGCGGGTAATCTGGGAGAGATAGGGTGGAGAAATGCCTGGACTCCTCCAGCCGAGAACGGGAAAATCCGTAGTTCTAAGGAAATGATCGGCTATGATCACACCGGGCACGAGAGATTCCCAGCAGGCGCTTGGCCTTACCCTTGCCGAATCGTGCTGCTTTGGTCTGAATGAAAAACACTTTTACGATGCAAAACAACATGGATGTCGAGGGGTTGGAAATCGAATGGCGATCGCCACTAGAACCGTCTAGTCTGGTCGATGCGTCTGGACTGTTGCCTCTCTCCACGGAAGCGGCAGGCACGGGATTCGATGCTGAGTTTTATTTGAATGCTTATCCCGATGTGGCGCAGGCGGTGAGTTCTGGCGAGTTTGAAAGTGGGTGGCACCATTGGCTGCTCTATGGTCACCAGGAAGGTCGCTTGGCGGTAAGCGGAGCTATGCCGCAGGCAATCGCCCCTGTCGAATCGGGTTCCCCCGAGGGGACTCCCGGGGACCCGTTGCTTGGGTCACAGGTCCCCAATTTAAGCCAGTTACCCTTAAGTTTTATTCCCAATGGGGGGCAATTTGACCCGACGGTGAATTTCTCGGTCCGAGGGGCTTCTCATGCAATTTTCTTTACCCCAGACGAGGTGGTGTTCAGCGTCGCGGCACAACCGGATCCAGAATCCGAGGAAGTGCAATCTTCCGTGGTCCGCCTAGAGTTTGTCGGGGCCAATGGTGACCCGGTGATTGAAGGGATAGAACCCTTGCCCGGACTGGCGAATTTCTTATCTGGGTCCGATAATTCCAGTTGGTCGGGGAATCTTCCCACTTACCAAGGCATTGCTTATCGGGACCTATATGAGGGCATTGATTTGGTGTATCGCGGCACCGAGGGGGTGCTGAAACGAGAATTTGTGGTAGATCCCGGCGCTGACCCGGGGCAAATTCTGTTGGACTATAGCGGAATTGAGGCAGTCGCCCTGCGGGATGGGGCGCTGGTGCTGGAAACGGCCTTGGGTGAGTTAATCGAGGCGGCACCGATTATTTATCAGGACATTGAAGGCGATCGCGTGTCTGTGGCGGGTCAGTATCAACTCCTCGGCGAGGGCCAAGTGGGATTTGAGTTAGGGGCTTATGACCCCAACTATGCGTTAATTATTGACCCAACCCTGCAATATTCCAGCTATTTGGGCGGGACCCTGCAAGACCAAGGGGATGCGATCGCCCTGGACGCAGAAGGCAATATCTACATCGCCGGAAGAACCATCTCCACAGACTTTCCCACCCGAATTCCCTTACAAACCACAATTAGTAATCCCGAGTCCTTCAAATTTGATACCTTTATTACCAAGATTGCCGCTGATGGAGCCAGCGCCTTCTACTCCACCTATTTAGGGGGCCTGGAAAACGACCAAGCCAATGATCTGGTCGTGGATAGTCGCGGCAGTGCCTTTGTGGTGGGACAAACCAGTTCGGATAACTTCCCCGTCACCATAGGAGCAGCCCAGACGGCAGGGAATGGGGGAGGGGATGGGTTTATTCTCAAACTGACTCCCAATGGTGGATTTATCGAATTGGGGACCTATTTTGGAGGCGCGGGTGCTGATTCGGTGAATGGTATTACCCTCGATAATGAGGGGAATTTTTATGTGACCGGCCAAACGTTTTCCGAAAATTTTCCGATGGTGGATGCGGTGCAAGATACCATTGGTGCGAATGGGTCCGATGTATTTGTGGCCAAGTTTAACCCCGTCGGAGGGCTGCTGTATTCCACGTTCCTAGGGGGATTTGGGAATGAGGTGGGGAATGCGATCGCCGTGGATGCGAACCAAAATATCTATGTCACGGGACAAACAAGCACGGATAACTTTCCCCTGGTGTCGGAGTTGCAGCGCAGATATCGAGGCGGTGGGGATGCCTTTGTCACCAAAATTAGTAGTGATGGCAGTGAGTTAATTTTTTCCACCTATTTAGGGGGACGAGATAGTGATGTGGGGAATGCGATCGCCGTGGATGCAGGGGGGAACGTTTATATTGCCGGAAGCACCGGAGTCCCCCGAGATGCTCAACCCCGGGCGGTGATTCCTCTGGGAGATTTCCCCACGGTTAATCCGATTCAAGGGCAGTTAAGTGGGTTATCCTCGGCCTTTGTGACTAAGTTGGCACCGGATGGGCAAAGTTTGATTTATTCTACTTTCCTCGGTGGCAGTGGGTTTGAGTCGGGGAATGATATGGCGATCGACGATCGCGGGAATGTCTATTTGACCGGAGAAACCACCTCCTCGGATTTACCCCAGGTTGCGCCGATTCAGCCCGGATTTGGGGGAAATGGGGATGGGTTTGTGGGGAAAATTCTCGCCGATGGGACGACGATTGATTACTTAACCTATCTGGGTGGGAATGGGTTTGAGTCGGGGAATGCGATCGCGGTGAATGCGGCAGGAACAGCGTTTGTCACGGGTCAAACCGCTTCAGCGAATTTCCCCACGGTGAATCCGTTGCCGAATGCCGCAGGGGGAGTCCAAGGGGATGCCTTTGTGGTGGCGATCGCCCAACCGATCTCGCCGACGCAACCGATTGTTGTCCCTCCCGGAACACCGGCCCCGGATCCGGGTTTACCGGGTCCTGGGGGTGCCGAACCCTTCCCCCCTGCACCAGAACCGACGGAACCCCCACCGCCACCGCCACCGCCACCGCGTTTTGAAAACTTCATTCAGTCGGTGACGGAACGGGGGATCAATCCCCTGACCTTGTATTTTAATGAAGGGGCCTATTTAGCCCAAAATCCCGGGGTAGCAGAAGCAGTCGCCGCTGGGGATTTGACCAGTGGGTTAGAACATTATTTGCTGTTTGGTCGAGAGGAGGGCCGTCCTGCACCGACTCAGTTTTTCAATGAAGGGCAGTATTTAGCCCGGAATCCCGATGTGGCAGTGGCGGTGGGAACAGGTCAGGTGGCGAGTGGGTTTGAGCATTTTGTCCAGACCGGATTTTTTGAAGGGCGCGATCGCAATGTCAAGCTGTTTTTAGAAAGTTTCTACCTCCGCCAAAATCCCGATGTGGCCGAAGCAGTGGCAGCAGGGATTTTTAATAGTGGTTACAGTCACTATCTGCAATCGGGACAGTTTGAGGGGCGCAATCCCAATCCGGCGTTTGATGAAACGTTCTATCTGACTCAAAATCCTGATGTGGCGGCGATCGTTGCTGCCGGAGGTTTCGTGAGTGGATTCCAACATTTCCTCGAACAGGGCGAACTCCAGGGTCGTCAACCGAGCCCGGTATTCAACGAATCGGCTTATTTATTCCGGAATATCGATGTGGCCCGGGCCCTGAATCGCGGGGCCTTCGGTAGCGCGTTTGAGCATTTTGTCCTGTTCGGATTACAGGAAGGACGAGTGGCGACTCCCTGATGAAGTCCAACCCAGTTCTCTGGGTGGTGATATCGCGTCACTGAGGACACTCTAAGCCACCGGACCCCACCCTAACCCTCCCCTTGGCAAGGGGAGGGGACCGGATGTGCAGTTCATAGCTAGTAGCAATGCATACCCTACTGTTTAACAACTGTGTCTTAGGGAAGGTTAGGTAGGGTTTTTTCCAAATCCGATGAGGGAAATAGTGCGGTTTTCCCTCCTTGCCTTCACTGCCGATGGATTAGTAAGTTATTCTGAATAGGAATGCTTCAAAATCCTAGGATTGACTGCAAAAATTTACGATCGCTGAATTAAAAGGAGAGCGCCGTGTCAGTAGAAACCATTGAAAAGACTTCAACGGTTCGGAAAATAGCACCGCGTTATCGAGTTTTACTACATAATGATGACTTTAACTCGATGGAACACGTGGTACAAACCTTAATGCAGACCGTTCCGAGTTTGACTCAGCCTCAAGCGGTTAGCATTATGATGGAAGCCCATAGCAATGGAATCGCTTTGGTGATTACCTGCGCCCTTGAACACGCGGAGTTTTACTGCGAAACTCTCAAAAATCATGGGTTGACCAGTACGATCGAACCGGATGAATAGGGTAAAGGGAATCGCGTGAAATTGAACTGGATCCGCTACGGTGACTATCCGGCCCCAGGCAGGTTAGCTATTTTTGTGGCGATGCTTTTGGCGGTTTGGGTTCCAGTCGCGGTGCCGATTTATTGGCTGATCCAGGACCCCAACTGGGTGAGCATTTTATCAATGGCAGTTTTATATGGAGAGTTTATTCTCTTGGTGCGATTTTGGGGATCAAGGGTCTACGGACAACCCCAGATTCTCAAGCACTATGGGTTAGAGTTCTCTGGAAACAACGGCCAAGATCTCCTCGGAGGTCTTGGTTTTGGTTTGCTAAGTTTGTTGGGTTTACTCATCGTCGAGGGCCTATTGGGGTGGTTGGGATGGCAACTGCCGGACCCTAACGGATTGCCCAAAATTATTTTAGAAGGACTGGCGATCGCCCTGGGGGTCGGATTTGCTGAGGAGTTGCTCTTTCGCGGTTGGCTGTTGGATGAGTTACAACGGGATTACCGTCCGACTGTGGCGATCGCCTCGAATGCCACAATTTTTGCCCTCTTACATTTTATTAAGCCGATTGAGGCGATGATTCGGAATTTACCGGCATTTCCCGGGTTGCTGTTACTGGGGTTAACCTTGGTGGCCGCTAAACGGTTGGGTCAGGGTCGCCTGGGTTTACCGATTGGCTTTCATGGGGGTTTAGTTTGCGGCTATTATATTATTAATACAGGCCAATTAGTCCAATATTCCGGGGCAGTTCCCGAGTGGATTACCGGGATGGACCAAAATCCCATCGCTGGAATTTCTGGGCTAGTTTTATTAAGTGCGATCGCGTTGGGAATGAATCTCAAGGCTCAGGTTAAACTCAAAAGTGAGAAGTAACCGGGCGGGTTCTGAAATCCATCCGCCTGGGTCTTAAATTAAAGAGAGTTAAAGAGGGAAGGGAGAGTGATGCAACCAATCCGAATTGTAACGACTGCATTTTTGGCGATCGCCACTTTAGCGCTTCCGGGGCGATCGCAACCCGTACCACCCCCATCGGTCTCCCGTGAGGAAATTGTTCAAGCCTGTGTCCAAGACCGAGTAGAAGTTTTACCCCCCCTTTTTAGTGATGTTCCCCCAGATCATTGGGCCTTTTTATCGGTCCAAAAGATTTCTTATTGTGGTCCATTTCGGTCCGCAACCCCTCCAAATTTAATGGAACGATTGATTCAGGAAGATGGCTTATTACCTAACCCCATGACCTTGCCCGAGAGTCCAGAACCGACACTTTAAATGGGAAAAGTGCAACGCTAAATGGTATGATAGGAACTGTGATTGCACTGATTTGGGACTCCTTCCATGCGACTAATCCACACCGCAGATTGGCATCTGGGACGACGTTTAAAAGGGATAGACCGGACAAGGGAAATTGCTGGCGTGTTACAGCAAATCCTCGCTTATGCCATTGAATGGGAGGTGGATGCGGTCCTGATTGCGGGGGATATTTTTGATGTTCCCAATCCCCCTGCTTATGCGGAACGGGTGGCTTATGAGTTTTTTTGTGGATTACAAGCTGCCGGAATTCCCGCAGTGGCGATCGCGGGCAATCATGACTCGGCGACGCGCATTGATGGACTGGCGACGTTACTCTCTTTAGCCGGAATTCGGGCATTAGGAAAACCCCGTCGCGGCGATGATGGCGGGGTGATTACTTTAGAGACAAAAAGCGGTAAATTGTGCGTGGGGGCGATGCCGTTTGCCTCAGAACGGAGGATGTTAGATGCTCACGCCCTTTGGACTCAAGATGAAGTGGTCCAACGCCAAGGTTATCGGGAAATTGTGGCGGAGTTATTTGCAGATTTGACCCAAGGATTTCGAGGCGATCGGGTGAATGTCCTCATGGGTCATTTAGCAATGGATGGGGCGCGTTTAGCTCACTCGGAAGTTGCCTATTACACCCGCGATACTTATGCCTTGGGTGAGCAAATTCTCCCCCCAGAAGCGCAATATATCGCCCTGGGACATATTCATGTCCATCAACAAATTAAAGCCAGTTGTCCCACCTATTATTCCGGTTCTTTGATTCAAATTGATTTCGGGGAAGCGGAACAAGACAAGGGATTTTGTTTAATTACCGTAGAACCGGGAAGTCCAGCAGAAGTAGAATTTATTCCCGTTGCCTGTCAGAAACCTTTAAAGATGATTTGGTGTCAGGCGGATACCTTGAATGACACCTTGGAATCCTATCAATATTATCCGGGATTTCTCAAGGTGATGGTTAAATTAGACAGTCCTCAATTAGGACTCGCCGATCGCGTCCGGCAAATTTGTCCCCAAGCGTTACAAATTCAACCGATTTATCCCGAGGCAACGGGTAATTTCGGACAACGCAGTCGGGATAGCAATTCATTTGACCCGGTAGAGGAATTCCGTCACTATTACCGAGAACGATTGGAAACGACACCGGACCCTTTGGTGGTTCAGGAATTCCAGAATTTATATCATAAATTGAAAGAGAAAAATCCGGTATAAAAGGAGTGGGAGCGTCTCCCTCCCTAATCGTACAAAAAGGGAGCGAGACGCTCCCACTCCCAAGGTTATTCCTCGTGACGTGGCTGAAGCTGCGTCATGCATTCTGGAGGCTCTGCCTCCAGTCCCCAAGCAAGGGTTTAAGCTGCTTATTGTACCTCAACTTGTAATCAGAGGTGCAGGCGGCAGAGCCGCCAAGAGTGCGTGACGCGGCAGAGCCACGTCACGAGGAAATATCCCAAATTTTGATTGAGACTGGCCCGATTATTGCCCAAATTTACGATAAAATCACACCATTTTTATGCGACCTCTTGAACTGTCTCTGGAAGGATTTACCAGTTTTCGCCGGGAACAAACTTTGGACTTCTCGGAACTAGATTTGTTTGCCATTACTGGGGCAACTGGGGCGGGAAAATCTTCCTTACTAGATGCCATGACTTATGCCCTTTATGGGACAACTTCGCGGACCTCTCAAGCGGGAGAATTAGTCAGTCAAGGGGCGACGACTTTAAAGGTGCAATTGCGCTTTTCGGTGAGTTTAGGGGAATACCGCATTACCCGAACTTGGCGATATCGTCCCAGTACCCCAGTGACGCAAGTTTTATTAGAGCGATCGCAGGCAGATGGCAGTTGGGAAACCCTGGAAACGAAGGAACGGGAAAGCAAAAAAGCCATTACCGAAATTCTCGGCATGGATTTCGATACCTTTACCCGGGTGATTTTGTTACCCCAAGGGCAATTTGATGAGTTTTTAAAAGGAAATACGGGCAAACGTCGGGAAATTTTACGGCAATTGGCAGGGTTTGAAATTTTTGAGCGGATGCGGAAGGAAACCAATGATTTAGCCCGATTGTTAAAGCAGGAATTGGCAACTATTGAGCGACAAATTGCAGATTTGGAAGTACCCGATGCGATCGCCATTCAAGGACAGCGATCGCAATTAGCCGCCTTAGAAACTGAAATTCCGGTTCTGAATCAAGGGGTGTTAAATGCCCAAACCTTGTTAGAGGCGGAAGAACGGCTATTTGAGCAACGGGAACGTCTCACGAAGTTTCAGCGCCAATTTGCCGAACTGAACCAGAAACAGCCGGAAATCACCGCCCTGAGTGAACGATTGGCCCGGTCCCAAGTGGCCGATCGCCTCCAAGGGGATTGGGCATTGGTTCAGGAGGCTCGCACTCAAGATAAATTAGCCACCAAGCAAGCTAAACAAGCCGCCAGTAACTTACTCCAAGCCGAAACCCAATTACAGTCCGAACAGCAAAAACTGGCCCAAGTGAGAGCAGAAGCAGCCGCCCTCGCCCCGCAAATTGCCGCCCGGGAGGAAGCCTTAGCCCAAGCCAAAGCCTACGAGGAACAGCGGCAACAGTTGGAACAGGAGGTGGCGATCGCGGCGACTCAATGTCAGCAAAAGCAGCAACAGCAACAAGCGGCAAAGCAGGAACTTACCCAAGCGGAAGCCCAAGTCAAAGCGGCAACAGTCCAGGTTTCCCTCACAACGGATGCTCTCCAACGGCACAAACCCGGAGGGGACCGATTAGAACGCCTCACAAGGGTAGCCCCGTTATTGGTGGAATGGACTCTGGGGGAAAAGCAACGGAAACAGCAAGCCCAAGCCCTGGACAAAGTGAGTCGGGACCGGGCAACTGGCGATCGCACCTATCAAGCTGCCCTGACGGGCTTACAACAGGCACAAACGGCGATCGCGCAACTCACCCAGGAGATTGCTGCCGGGGAAAAGGCGAACGCCGAAGCCACAAAATCTAACCAGGCGGCAGCCTTACGCCTATCCCTGGAAGCGGGAGAGACTTGCCCGGTTTGTGGAGGCATCCATCCCGATTCTGAGGCAGAATTACCCCCTTTACCGGCGATCGCCTGGGTGGATCTCACTCCCTTACAAACCCAAGCAGCAACGGCAAATCAATCCTTGCAAACGGCCCAACTCAAGGCCACGAAAGCCGAAGCTGCCCTAGAAAATCTCACTCAGAAACACCGAGAAATCCAGGAACAATTCGCCTCACTCACTCAGCAGCAGCAAGGATTACAACAGCAAATTGCTGAGATTTTACAACTCAGTGAGGCAGCGGAACTGGATGCAGTCGCCCTCCAGCAGGAACGAGAAGCCCTGCAAAAGAGCGATCGGGCATACCGAGAAGCCGCCGAAACCTCTCAACAGGCAATCACCCGCCTGGAAAGCGCCCAACAAGCCCGAGACTTTAGCAGTCGCACCTATCAGGCAACCGTCACCGATGCCGAAGCTGCCACCCAGGAACTCACCCGACGGCAGCAAAATCTCCAAGACGTGCGAGAGAGACTGACGGCGATGACAGAGGGATTATCCTATCAAGTTCTCGCCCAAACCCTAGCCGAACAAAAACAAACCCTCAGCAGTCGCATTTCTGAGGCAGAAACTGCCCATCAAACTGCCGAAAATCGCGTCATCCAAGCCCGAGAAACCGCCCATCAAACAAGGGTGGCTGCTGAAACTGCTCAAGCCAAACAACAGCAATCTCACAGCCGTTGGCAAACCCAATTACAAGCAGTTGATTTAACCGAAGCCACCTTTCTCACCGCCCTTGCCTCCCCGGAAGAACAGGGGAAATGGCAACAGGCAATCACCCATCATCGAGAAAGCAGCATTGAACTCTCCACTCGGATCGCGGACTTACAATTAGAAATAGGCGATCGCACTACCGATGCCCATCAGTTGCAACAGCGAAAACAAGCCAAACAAACCGCCGAACAACAATTAAAACTAGCCCAGGATAAACGAGTTGAATTATCCACCTGGATTCAATCGGCTGAACAGAGACAAGCCCAGTCGGAAAAACTCTTAGATGAACAAGAAACTGTCAGCAAAAACTATGATGTTTATCATGTTTTAGCCCAAAATCTCAAAACCAATGAATTTCAATCCTATATCTTAGAACATTTAGAATCAGAATTAGTTGCCCGGGCGACCTTACTGTTAAAAGAACTCACCGAATCCCGCTACGCCTTGCAAATGCAAGAGGGAGAATATTGGGTAGAAGATAACTGGAATGGCGGCGAATTGCGACGAGTCCGCACCCTCTCCGGGGGAGAAACCTTTGCCACCTCCCTCTCAATGGCGATCGCCCTTTCAGAAAAACTCTCAATGGGGGCAGAATTAGGCAGTTTATTCCTCGATGAAGGATTCGGAACCTTAGATTCAGAAACCCTAGAAAGTGTCACCCAAATCCTCGAATCCCTCCGCCAACAAAACCGCACCATCGGCGTGATTACTCATGTCAAATCATTAGGAGAACGCCTTCCCACCCAAGTCAAAGTCTTCAAATCTCCCCAAGGGTCTCGCTTGGAAGTGGAGATTTTGTAATTCTAAATCTAGGACAAACCCGGAAACGACTGAAGTCGTTACTACAAACAAAGAAAATTCAGCCTTACTTGTTCGTAGTAACCCCTTCAGGGGTTATCCCTCTTAGTTCGTAGTACCGACTTCAGTCGTTCTCTTCTCTTCCGTTCGTAGTAACGACTTCAGTCGTTTTCTCTAAAATTACACCTCATCATAAACCTCATCTTCCGGGTTATCCCAAACTTTAGCAAAAACATCCTCGGACAATTGGTTAACCGCCCTAACATCCACATTCCCCCCAGAAATAATCACCCCCAACCGCCGATTATCCCCGATGGAAATAATGCCTTCTAATAACGCTGCTGCTGCTAATGCGCCAGTAGGTTCGACTACAATTTTCATCCGTTCCCAGAGGAGAAACATCGTCCGCAAAATAGCCGATTCTGAGACAGTTACCAAGTCATCTACATAATGCAAAACCAACGGAAACGTTAACTCCCCCAAAGAGGGAGTACGAGCCCCATCAGCAATCGTATCCGGATTATGAACGCGATGCAATTGTTTACTATGAAACGATCGCGCCGCATCATCGGCATTGGCAGGTTCAACCCCGATTACTCGACATCCAGGGGATAAAGTTTTAGCAGCGATCGCACAACCGGAAAGCAATCCCCCCCCACCACAACAGACCAAAATTGCGTCTAATTCTCCCACCTCTTCTATCAACTCTTTCGCCGTAGTTCCCTGTCCCGCAATCACTTCCGCGCAGTCGTAGGGGGGAATCACCCTTAAGGCGCGATCGCGAGACAGAGTTGCCGCTAATTCCTCTCGGGAAATCTCATGTTTGTTATACAAAATCACCTCGGGCCCATATCCCCTTGTCGCCTGTTGCTTGACTTCCGGCGCATCTTCTGGCATAATAATTGTGGCCGAAATCCCCAATAATTGCGCCGCTAATGCGATCGCCTGGGCATGATTTCCCGAAGAATAAGCCAGTACCCCTTGCTGCTTTTCCTCCGAGGATAACTGCACTAAGGCATTGTATGCACCCCGAAATTTAAAAGACCCCGTGCGTTGAAAATTTTCACACTTAAAAAACACTCGATTTCCGGTCATTTCATCCACAGTTCGGGAGGTCATCACCGGAGTTTTGTGAGCCACCCCGCGCAAGTGATTCGCCGCCGTTTCAATCTGGCTATAATTAACCGATAAATCACTCATTATTTCTCCTCATTTGATTCAATCCCAACTTGTTGATATTGCTCATAAGCAATCACAAATTCCTTGGGAATGGCTTTAGGGCGCATCGTCACCGCATCCACCCAAACCCACAACACTTCCGCCGTTACGACTAAATCCGATTCCCCTTTCTTGCGAATTTCATAATGACGAGTCACCCGAGTCCCGCGCAACTTTTCCAACCAAGTCGTAATCGCTAAAACATCCCCGGCAACCGCTGGACGTAAATAATCAATCGTGACTCGCCGCATGATAAAATATCCGCCTAATTCGCGATAGCGGTTGAGGGAAAACCCCAGATATTCTGAATGTTGAATTCCCACATCTTCTAAATAATGTTGGTAACTGGCATTATTGACATGACCCAAAGCATCCATTTCATAATGTCGCACCCGAATATCTGTGACAAATTTTTCCATGATTAAGCCAGTTTAACTGAGTGAATTTAT
>CAYUEH010000053.1:12844-16169 GCA_964442465.1 uncultured Laspinema sp.
TATCTTAATTGTAAACAAATTTGCGCGCTGATTCACGGCGATCGCATCAATTGGGCCAAAGTTGCCTCCATCACTGCTGAAGTTTGCCCAGATACCCCAAAAACTAGGGCTTCTCGATATACCCTTCCCGCCTGAGAGTCCGCCAAATTGGACGCGCCACTACAAACCGTAATCGCACCTTGCGCCGATCGATAGGCTAAATCAATCCCTTGCACCCGCAAAGGTAACGCCTGGGAATACCAAGTATCCAGTTCCTCCCGGGATTGGTGGAACATTAACTGCTGAATGTTTTGCCGACAGGTAATCAGTTCGCGATTCAGGGTATAATACGCAGCAGAAATAAAAGGGAGTGGTTTTTTCTGGGCGATCGCCTCAATAATATCTAATCCGGCGCGGGCACATCCTAAGATTAACGCACTATTATTTAACACATTTTGGCGATCGCTTTCATGAATCCCGAGTGCGGGTTGTATAAACAACACCCGTTCTTCGGGCAGAAACCACTGTTCCAGAACCCCGCTAACGGTTTGAGTCGATTGCATTGCCGCCAAGGACATCGGCTGGCTCCAGGTCATTTTCGCCCCGTTTTCTTGGCAATTCCTTAAGGGAATTATCCCATAAACTGCTCTGCGATCGGGCAATTCTGCCCCCAAAACCACCTCAGAAAAAATCCCAAATCCCGTCACCCAAGGGACAGTCCCCGAAAGCAGAAATCCCCCAGGAATGGGTAAGGCTTTGACTAAAGGATTCCCCTGGCGTCGCAGATGAGAAAACCCAATCCCTAACAAGCGATTTCCTGTCGATAAATGAGGCAGATATTCGGCTTGCAATGCCTGATTTTGACTGCGACTAATCGCGCTTCCGGCACTTTGATGTTGGGTTTGTAAAAACCCTAAAGCACCGGAGTAGCGGGCAGTCGCCTCCTGAATTTCCCAAGCCATTTGCGGATCCCCAGTTCCCCAGGGTTCGGGCAGTTTTAACCCCAACAAATGACGACTGCCTAATCCTTGTAAGGCAGTTTTTAGGGCCTCCGGGTCCTGATCCAAAAGAGTCGCATTCGGTGCTACAGCCTCTCGCAAATAAGACTCTGCCACCGCTAATCGGGTTTGCTGGCAATTCATTCGCTTGGTTTTTTAAATCCGATTCCGTCCGTTAATTTCCTGAATTATACGATACCATTATCTCTAAATTCAAGTCTATCGGAATTCAGCAGTTTTCTAGGTAAAACGATAAAATAGACAAGGATAACCGTTTAAGTAATTATATCATGATAACGCAACTTTATCGAATTATTCTCATCTTTGGGTTAACTTTATTACTGGTATTTGCGGGAACATCTGCTCAAGGCTCAATTGCGGATGCGACTCGGATTGCGCGCTTAGAATCAGAAATTTTTAGCCTGCGATCGCAAATCAATCGCTTACAATCCGACGTCGCTAGACTGGGAAGACAACCTGCCGCTTCTCCCCCGATTTCTCGTCCCCAATCCCCTGAAGAGTCTCCGCCAGTGCCCACACCCAGACAACCGGATGACCCCTCCCTTGCCGCACAATTTGATAACCTGGCTATCTTGGCGATCGAACTCAAAGAACGCATCACGACGGTTGAACAGAGACTCACGGAAATCGAGGTCCGGATTAGTCCTTAAGTCAGGAGGGAAGGGGAGGGTTGTCATTGAATCAAAACTTCTGGCCAATAATGCGTTCCCCCTGTCCCCAATGATGTCATAATTTAAAACGAGATAAAATCAGTCTATTTCGCCGTCAAATTGAGGTTACCCTATGATATCGCCTTGGCCCAGTTTAGTCACCGTTGCTGCCTTAATTGTTTACTTTGTGGTGACCATTAATGTCGGTCGTGCCCGAGCTAAATACAAAATCATGCCCCCCGCAATGTCAGGAAATCCGGACTTTGAAAGAGCGGTGCGGGTTCATGAAAATACCCTAGAACAACTGATTGCGTTCTTGCCTGCTTTATGGATTTTTTCGGTGTTTGTCAGTCCAATTTGGGCAGCGGCGATCGGTGGAGTTTGGGTCCTAGGACGGATTATTTACGCCTGGGGATATTACCAAGCAGCAGAAAAACGAACAATCGGCTTTGCCATTAGTTCCTTAACCTACATGATTCTGCTCATCGGTTCCTTCGTTGGAATCATTTTAAACGTGACTCAATCTGGCATAATCAGCTAGTTTTAGTTGTTAATTGTTTAAAAATATAGTGAGGGTAAAATTCAGGAAATTTTTCCATAAATTTACCCTCACTATATTTTTAAAATTGTTGAAGGTTATAATTTTATCGTCTTTTATCCTTAGATAAGGATAGTTCAGAGTTTTATAAACCATGATAAATCACTGTCCCGTTTGCGATACGGAATATTTAGAGGAAGAACATCAACGCTGTTCTCAGTGTGGATGGGATTTGACACCAGTTCCCGGCAGTCCATCCAGCAAACTCAGAAAAGCGTTTTTAGCCAAACAACAAATTCAGATAGACTGGGCGAGAAAAATGTGGATGCGTCACCAAATGCAAGCGGAATTTAACCATCAGCATCCGCCAGAAAATCCGAGTCAGTCCGAGAGATTATCTCAGTTAGAAAATCAGTTTAATGAACGGTTTAATCAAATCACGACTCAGTTACAAGAAGCCCGAGAAGAACGAGGTTATCTCCAATCTCAGTTAGAATGGATTTCGGCTTATTTACAGGGAGTGAATTTCCAGCACATTGAAACCGTATTAGGTCAAGTTTCTAACTGGATGCAGGGGAGTGAAGTTTCCCCCATCCCGGAAGAGACTGCGGAACCCTTTTATCCTAGTTCTGAGGTGGGAATTGATTATAGTCGGTTAATGAATTTACTCTCCAAAGGCAAATGGAGAAAAGCGGATGAAGAAACTTGGGCGATCGCCCTCAAAGCAGCAGTTCGAGAAGAGGAAGGTTGGTTAAGATTAGAAGACTTACAAAGGTTTCCAAAAACCGATTTAGCTACCCTGGATTGGATTTGGGATTACTATAGTCATGGTCAGTTTGGATTGAGAGTTCAACAGCAAATTTGGGAAACCGTTCAAGGGGATTATACCGAATTTTGCGATCGCGTCCGATGGCGAGTCAAGGACAACTGGATTTACTATGATGAACTCGACTTTTCCTTAGAAGCAGTACCGGGTCATCTCCCGGCGATCGCATGGCGGAAACGCGCTTGTTATGGCGTCGGCAAATCCACCGCTCAAGAAGCCTTAATCACCTTATTTGAGTCACTGCAAAATATTCAATAATCCCGTTTAATTCCCCCCTTATCAGAAAGAGAGCAATTGTAGGGTGGGCACTGCC
>CAYUEH010000054.1:0-16121 GCA_964442465.1 uncultured Laspinema sp.
TCCCCCATCCTCCCCATCCTCCCCATCTCCCCCATCTCCCCACTACAAGCGTCCTTTGAGCAAATACACCTGCATTGCGCCTTTGCCTTTAATCTCGATCGCCCCTCTTTCTTCAAAACGGTATTGATCTTTCAAACAGTCATAAGTGGCCCTAGAGACTTGAATTTGGCCGGGAATACCGTGGGATTCCATGCGGGAGGCAGTATTCACCGTGTCCCCCCAGAGATCATAGATAAATTTTTTAATCCCAATCACCCCAGCGACGACGGGTCCGGTATGGATCCCCATGCGCATGGTTAAGGATTGATTAAATTCGGCATTAAATCGGGCGATTTCCTCTTGCATTTCTAGGGCCATCTCGGCGATCGCCAGGGCACTATTGTCACAGGGAACCGGCATTCCCGCCACCACCATGTAACAATCGCCAATGGTTTTAATTTTTTCTAACTGATACCGTTCCAAGGCGCGATCGAAGCGAGAAAAAATATTATTGAGCAAGTGGACTAATTCCGCAGCTTCAATTTGAGCGGAGAGTTGGGTAAAGCCGACAATATCGGCAAATAAGACGGTGACTTCGGCAAAAGTATCGGCAATGTTTTGTTCATGACCCTTGAGGCGATCGGCAATGACTTCGGGTAAAATATTGAGCAACAAACTTTCCGCTTTTTCTCGTTCGATTTCTAGGGCTTTCGTTGAGGATTCTAAGGTTTCTAACATGGCATTAATGGTCTGGGCCAAACTGGATAATTCATCGTTTCCAGAGACTGACACTCGCAAGGCTAAATCTCGGCAGCGATCAATTTGTTTGACATCTTGGCTTAAACATGATAAGCGAGCCAACACCATTTTTTCGAGCAACAATAGGGTGCAAACCCCAAAAACCAGACCGACGATCGCCAGGGAGACTATCATATACCTTGAACTGGCTTGACCTTGATGGTAAATATCTCTGGGAATATTCAGTTCTAATAAGACTGCCGGTTTACCATAGATATCCCGTAATAGACTATACCCCCCCATCCATTCTTGATTGAGTGGTTCAATCAGGATAGGAGGATCATCGGACATCTGGGATAAGCGGGCGATCGTGGGTTGGAACTCCACCGGGGTCGTCGGATCCATGAGTCCGTAAGCCCTCACATCCAAGTGGGTGAGTTTTGCCAAGCGCTGGATTTCTTCGTGATCGAGAAAGCGGGCGATCGCCACGGTTCCTCGACTGGGTAGATTCCCTTGACTGTTGAGAATCGGTCCGGTGGCGATCGTCATGGGACGGTCATTAATCGTGACAATTCCCGTCAAGGATGCTTGGGGATTAAACCCTTGATGAGAAGTCGTCGCCATCATCTGAGCCACCTCTTCCGGAATCGGGACTAGCTGTTGCCGAATTAAGTCAAATCCCTGACCGAAAACCAGTTCACCCTCTAGATTAATAAATAAAATGGCATGAGCGCCCAGGGAGGCTAAACTCAATTCCCCTAAATTTCTGTCAATATAGCCCGGGTTCCCATCTTCGATAAACCGGTAGGTTTCATCCCATATCCCCCATTGACTATTGAGAGTTTTTAACTCTTCCTGAGAATTGGAAAATGCCTCCAAAACTCGCTGGACATTCCGTTTTGCTTCTTCTTTTTCTAAGGCTGTAAATCCATTGAGTAAAATAGTCGAAGAGGTGAGATGCACAACTCCAAACAAACCAGCCAGGGTTATGCCGATCGCAAATAAGGTTTTCTTACGGAGGGTCATCAGGGCACTAGGGAAGATTGGACGAAACAGCAGAATTATGACACAAATGGGGGGACAGTTGAGCCGTCTTTTTCCGGTAAGGCAGTCAACCCCTACGATGTATCTTTCCCCTCTAAAATCATCAGGGCTGCGGTTGGCGATCGCCCTGGTAAACAACCCGACAATTTCTCCCCTGCTGTTTGGCCTCATACAATGAGGCATCGGCCCCAGCAATCAACTGAAAGGGAGAAAAGTTAGCCCTGACCAGGGTGCTGGCAATTCCACAACTCAGGGTCACATACCGACTGACTTGAGGATTGGCACTTTCAATTTTTAAAGCCGCAATCTGGATGGCGATTTCCTCGGCAATTTCTAAAGCAATCTCCGGGGTGGTATTGGGCAGAATCACGGCAAATTCTTCCCCCCCATATCGCGCTAATATATCCTGCTCTCGGATGCCTTTAGCGATGCCCTGGGCGATCTGCCGTAAACACTCATCTCCGGCTTGATGACCGTAAGTATCATTATAGGCTTTGAAATAATCGACATCACATAGAATCAAAGACAGAGGCTTATTGTCATGTTTACTATTTGAGCGATGGAGATCGAAGTATTCATCAAAATATCGGCGATTGGAGATTTGAGTTAAGCTATCGATATAGGCTAAACGCCGGTTAGCCTGAATTTCATAAATCGTCAAGGCGATCGCACTGAGACTAAAGGCCCCGATCGGGGCAGCCACCGTCACCCACCACCCATTCAGAAATAGCAGAAAACCGCTGGTTACCAATAACCCTCCCCCTAACACCTGACCGAGAATCATCAAGCCCAGAGGAAGGTTTGTTTTCACCCCATTCAGACGTAAGACGACGTGAAATCCCGTGGCCCCAATGAAAGACCAAAGCAGCATCCACAGCCATTGGGTCGGGGTGGACCAAACGCGAATCATCGGACGTCCATCTAAAGCCGCACTCAGAATTTGGCTGACGATATTGGCATGAATGATCACACCGGAGGTGCGGTGGGGAGTGTGACCAGACTGATTGTAAGGGGTCAGGAAAAAATCATTGAGGCTTTCTGCCGTTGCTCCAATAAAAACCACGCGATCATGTACTAAGTCCGGAGGAATGCGATTTTCTAAAACATCAGAAATTGAAAGGGTCTGAAAATCTTCTTGCAATCCTCTAAAATTAATTAAAATCTGATATCCCCCAGCATCAGCCCGAACATAGCCGCCATCATTGGGGTGAAAAGGGAAAAAGACGGCTTTTCCTAACACCCGTTGATGGGTGGCTAGATCTTGATCTTCGAGTTCGATGCCCTCGGGTTCGAGATAGAGTAGACTCAACTTCACGGCTAGGTTTAATTTAAGGGTTTCCGTTTTAGGGTCATCCACCGCTAACACCGCACGCCGCACTTTCCCATCAGCATCTAAAACCATATCTACGATTCCCACGCGCCCTTGGGCTTTCAGGCTTGGGGGTGGATCGACTCTCGGCCCCACCACCTTCTCGACTCCGACGAGGTTCGGTGTGGATAAAAAAACCTCAACTAATGACTCATACCCAGTTCCAACGGGGAAATCTCGATACAAATCCAGACCGATCACCCGAGGCTGATAAGCGTTGAGGTTGGTGAGTACCTGGGCCAATTGTTGATCGCAAATCGGCCATCCTCCTAACTGTTTGAGGTCGCTTTCATCAACGGTAACTATTACGATCCGGGAATCAACGGGTTCCGAGGGACGGGCGCGAAAAAAAGTATCGAGCATCACCCATTCTAAGAGTTGAAAAAATGCCAGAGATTCCACTGCAATTGCAAATGTAGCTACGCAGGGGGCTACTAATAGGACGCTGCGCCATTCCCAAATTCGTTGTTTGAGTTTTAGCCTCATAAATCCTGGACCGTAACAAATCACCAAGGTCACCCTTATTTTTGCAACTTTTTAGCAAAATGACTAGAGGGGAGGGACTCCTTGATCCGCTCTTCCCTTGTTGTGATCTGGCCAATCGAGATTCATACAGCCGATAAGATTCGCTGTAAAAAACTCGATCGCATTTCCACCTTGGGTATTACTGCTCTAGAAAATCTCCCCTTGCATCATTATGCCCTATGAATCTGGGAACCCTTATCCCCGAGTTCAGGGTCCCTTAGAGCATTCCGTTGCCCTCAACGTATGAGTTATGATGTCGGGCCTCGGAGGGGATCGCTTCCTCTGCGGTGGCGCTTGAGGGCGATGCTAAGGACTGAGTGCGGTGTAAATAAATTTCTGCGACTTTATCCCCGGGGTTAATTCGCAGACATTTTTGAAAAAACCGAGATGCTTGGAGATATAACCCTTGGTTATAAAGCTGAAGGGCTTCTTCAAAGATACTTTTGGTAATTAATTTACCTTCTCGAATTGAGGCGGGGTCAGCGTCAAACACTTCATAGACGGAGACGAGTTCGGATTTGCCTTTAACTTTGACTCGATCAATATGTCTAATCTCATATAAATGGGGGTTGTTCAAGGCATTAAACGTATGCTCACCAATTAATAATGATACCCCATAATTTTTCGTCAACCCTTCAATCCGGGAGGCTAAGTTGACCGCATCACTAATCACGGTACTATCCATGCGTTTCGGTCCACCTACGGTTCCCAACATCAAAGAACCCGTATTGATACCAATCCCGATATGAATCGGCAGATAACCAGCTTTTTCCCGCCCTTGATTGTATGTGGTGAGTTGGGTTAACATGGCAATTCCGGCTTTAACGGCATCATCAGCACTTCCGCTAAATAAGGCCATAATGGCATCCCCAATGTATTTATCAATAAAGCCATTATTTTCGGCAATCGCCGGTTCCATACTAGAGAGATAGGAATTAATGAATTTAAAATTATCTTCCGGGGTCATTTTCTCCGAAAGGGTGGTGAAATCACGAATATCGGAAAATAGGATGGACATTTCCATTTGCACTGCTTCGCCGAGTTTGACTTCGACAATGCTTTCATAACCCAGGAAGTAAAGAAATTCATGGGGGACAAACCGCCCATAGGCATCGGTTAATTCGAGTTCAGCATCCAGGGCATCTTCTAGGTTTTGGTTGAGGTCAAAGAGTTCTTTGGTAAACCGTTCGCGTTCGGCTTCGACTTGTTTGCGCTCGGTTATATCTTGAAAGGCGGCCATTGCATAAGAAATGGTGCCATTTTCATCATAAATGGGAGTTCCCCAGGCTTCAATGGGGATGGTGGCATCGTCCCGGTGGATTTCCATATCATCAGCGGTGGCGCGCTCGCCTTGCAATGCTCGGACGATGGGTAAATTTTCCGCAGGATAGGGGCGATCGCTGCCGGCAAAATAGAGCTGATAAATCTCAGACAATTGATTGGATTTAGCCGAGGAGAGGGGTCCTTTTCCTA
Organism: uncultured Laspinema sp.; assembly: GCA_964442465.1. GTDB lineage: Bacteria > Cyanobacteriota > Cyanobacteriia > Cyanobacteriales > Laspinemataceae > Laspinema. The sequence continues at coordinate 5,129 of CAYUEH010000054.1, forward strand.
ATAACTGTCTGGCCTTTTGATTGGTATAGTAAGGCATTCCCTTGGCATCCAGGACGGCAACGGCGACGGGCATCGCTTCGAGAAACTGGGTTAACTGTCGTTGACTATCTCGCTGTACTCCCCAACTATAGTAGGCGGCGATCGCGATGGCGGATGTGGTTAAAGCGAGGATTTCTGAAACGATGGGAATCCACCAACTCTTCAGAAAAGCCAGATAACTCCCCAAAAATAAACCGCTACTGCCCAATCCAATCCAGAGTCCCATCACCAACCATCGCCGACTCGGATTCAGTTGAAATCCTCGGGTTTGGAGTATGGAATAAGAGACGGTTGCACCGGCGATCGACCAAATTGTAATCCAAATCCATCCCAAATAATGGGGCCACACTTGGATAAAAGGCCGTCCCTCTAAAGCGGCACTCAAAATTTGGGCGATCGCATTGGCATGAATAACAATTCCCGGCATTCGGTTCAGGGTCGTCCCCTCCGCGCTATAAGGGGTTAAAAACAGATCATTCAGGCTTTCTGCTGACACCCCCAGCAGCACAATGCGATCGCGCATTAAATCTTCAGGAATGCGATTGTCCAACACATCCCTCATCGAAATCATTTGAAAATTCTCTTCGGTCCCCTGATAGTTCAGAAAAATTTGGTAACCCCCAGTATCGGCGCGAACATAACCGCCTTCATTTCCTTCTAGGGGGATAAAACGAGCCTGACCTAACTGTAATTCATGAGGGTTCCTCTCCGATGGCTCTAAAGTAATCCCTTCTGCTTCTAAATACATCAGACTCACCCGGGCAGATAAACTTAATTTCATGGTTTCATCGTCGGTCATCACCGAGAGCAAACTGCGACGAATTTTGCCATCTGCATCTAAAACCATATCAGCGATCGCCACCTGCCCAATCTTTTCTAGTACCGGGGGCGGTTTGACTTGCGCACCGACTACTTTCTCAATTCCAATTAAATTTGGCGTTGTTTCAAAGATCTGTTTTAATCGTTCATACCCCGGTTGCACAGGAAAATTGCGATACAAATCCATCGCCATTACTCGGGGCTGCTGTTGTTTAATATTCTCTAATAATTGTGCTAAAACTTCATCGGGCATCGGCCATTGCCCTATTTCCGTCACATCGGACTCATCCACCATGACGATGACAATCCGAGACTCTACGGGTTCTCTAGGACGGAGGCGAAAAAACAGATCTAATGTAGCCCACTCTAAAAGTTGAAAGAGTCCCGCTGAATTGGCCGCAATCATAATTGCGGCCACACTGGGGGCTGTCATCAAGACGCCACGCCATTTCCAAACTTGCTTTCTAACCTTTAGCCACATCTGTTTTTGGTATCCAGAAAGGACGAGAGAATCTGGATTCCTCCCAAATTCTATATAACTTCCATCAGTTTGGGGGTGGGAGTAATAGACTTTCAGACCCCGGATCCCGGTTAAGGGGTTAAGTTTGAGCAGTTTGACCTTTTATTGAGGATGGCCTGGGCATTCTAGTGTCTCTGGAGCCAACCCATCCAGCCTTTTCCATTCCTATTGTTTAACTCCCTCAAGGATGCATCAGTCTTTTCTATCATAAAACCCTAAAAAAGAAGCTGGGAAAATTTTTTCCCAGCTAAAAAAATGGCAACGGTTGAGCGGGCTTTGAGGCTAGAATCCAGAAGTTATTAACCACTCCCAAATCCCCAAGGGCAGACTTATTCCAGGCGGATGGGTTTGTTGGCAATTTCTGCAAGTCCAACGGAACTTAACACCTCGGTCCAGGTCGCCATCACCGTTGGGTCCTGGGGATTTGATTCTCTCAGCAACGCTAAAGTGGTCATCATTTCATACCAAATCCCGGCGCTTCCGTATTGCTGGGCCAGTTCTAGGGTGGGATCAGCCCCTTGTGCTCCGACCTGAGTCAGGGAATTGGCTTCTACCCGCCGTATTTCTCCCTCGACCCCAGGACTATCGGGTTTGAGTCCGTTTTGGTCAATCAGAATAAAAGTCCAGCGATAGGTGCTTCCGATTTCTAAGGCGGGTGCATCGTCCGGTAATGAGAATGCTAGGACAGCACCTTCGCCGCCGGTGACCGGAATTCTAGTTTGGTAATGATGGTGGTTATGTTCATCTTTGAGGGCAAAAAATATTTCCCTGGCGGAAGTTTCTGGAACGTACAGATAAAAAGTAGGACGTTCGGCGAGGGTCAAGCCATTATTCGCACCGGGAGTCAGGGGGGTGACACACTGAGTCGAGAGTACCGCTGCTTGCAAACAGGGATTCCCATCCCTAGATGCTCCACCGGCGGTATTTCTCGGTTGCCCCTTCCCTGGAGGATTGAAGGTAACCTGGGCGATCAGCTCAGGTTCTAGAGCTTGAGCGGATTGAGTTCCGTTCCGGACCGAGGTTTGAGCCTGGGCTGGAGTCGCGATCGCCCCGAAGGCTCCAAGTTGTAGAGATAGGGCGAATAAAATCGTTAGAGGTACATTAGTCTGTTGCCTTGCCATAATACATTTACCCCTTGATGAGGATGTGCCGCTTTATTCCATTTTACTACAGCTTTTGCCTTTCTGTTCAGTCCTATTGGGTCAGGTTTTATAAAAATTTATAAAACTCATTGTTCGGTTCTTTGAATCTGACTGATGCCTAGGGAATTTTTCCGGGCTGAGTGCAGAATTATTTTTTTTCGGTGACAGTTTTATCCCCCGGACAAAACTGGATATGACGGTCGTCAACCGGATCAAAACAGTTGAATTTCATCCTTCATTGGGTGGGTTCCAAGGGTTAGTTTCTCTGTAGAAAAGCTGTGGTAGTTGACCGATCGAGAAGCCGAGAGCCGGTCTATCTCCCTGTGGTTGCACCTTAAAAGTCCAGCTTCAAAAACAGGATAGAGGATTAGAGCCAATTTCCCACCAAAATAAAGCTCGCCCAGTAAAAGGGATGCTGATATTGGGGTTGCTGTAGTAAGGCGACTTGAGCGCGACGCAGGGCCTCAGCTTTGCTCATGTTGGCTGCAGAGAACTCTCGGTAAAAATCAGCCATCAACTCAGATGTCGAGTCATCCTTGACAGACCACAATGTGGCTAAGGTCGAACGGGCCCCCGAGCGCACAGCAACTCCCGCCAATCCCAAGGCGGCCCGTTTGTCTCCGGTGGCGGTTTGACAGGCGCTCAAAACGAGTAATTCAATCGGGTTGATCGGGGAGTTGCCTCGATGGTTTTCGCGCGATCGCAGTAAGGTCTGAAACTCGTCCATGGAAATTTTCTGATCGTAGGTGAGGATAAAAGTTTCCTCGGGATTAGAACTAAACTGTCCGTGGGTAGCCAGATGCACTACGGGAAAGGAAGTCTGGGCGATTTGCTGCCGCAAGGCTCCTGCGGTAAACTCGCCATTTAAAATGCTCACAGAGGGGACATTGGCGGCAATCTCAGCCAGTTCCAGATCCACCCCAGGCAGGGCGCTAAAACCCTGACGGGCTTCGGTTAATCCTGCGGTTAAAGCCTGCAGTTCCTCCGGGGCGATCGCCTTGGGGGCGAGCAATTGTAATCCCGGGGTGAGGGCAATACTATACTTTTCAATCAGATATTGTTCCCCATCATGCAAGACTGCCATGGGTAGGTTTCGTAATACGCCATCGAGAACGAAGACGAGGGTCTCAATTTCCCCGAGGGCTAAACTGGCTTCAGCGGGTCTGATCAGCCAGTCGTAGACTTGTTGCGATAACCTTAAGCGTTCTATGTCGGAGAAAAAGGGATTGAGAGATTCCAGTAAATTATCCAGAGTAAGCTCCACCTCCGATTGGCTTAACGCGGTGGAGTAATGGCGCAGGGGTTGTCCTGGGATCGAGAGAATCACCTCCAGGCGATCGGATAAAATAATCGGATAAATCGCCGCAGCACGGGGGTCTACTTGATCGATTTGGACCGGCTCCAGGTCTAAACAGGCTTCGCGAAAGAAGTCTTCTAATTCGGCCAGTTGCATGGCTTCAATGGTTTCCAGGGCTTGTTTGAGTTGGTCCTGGGTGGGATTGGATTTTAACAGTAAACTCACCAGTTCCCGATAAACGGGTTCGACTCGTTCTTGAAACGAAAACTGGACATCTACAGAGATAGAAACCAGGTCCCGGCGGAGAATTCCCAGACTCTCAACCGCTTGAGTGTAGGCGACGATCGCCTCGGCTGTCTGACCCTGTTGCGCCAAAATGCGACCGAGTTGCCACTGCCATCGCGCTGCAATTTCGGTGGCATTAATACTGGTGGCGATCGCCAGAGCCTGTTGGGTTAACCCTTGGGCTTCGGATAACTGTCCGGTCCGTTTATACAAATGCCCGAATTCTCCCACGGCATAGGATTGGGCGCGGGGGTCTTGGAGTGCCTGGGCTTCTTGGACCGCCCGGGCCAAGATTTGAGCAATTTCTAGCTCGGCGATCGCCGAGCTACCGGACTCTTCCCACAGTTTCAGGGTGTGAAAGGCGAAATTCACGCGAGCATAGACAGCGGCGCGACTGGGGGGGAGGGTTGCCAGTTCTTCCGCGATCGGGTGCAAGAGCGATCGCGCCGGTTCCCACTGTTCAGTGTCTATTAATAAGCTCAGTTGATTGAGTTGGGCATCCAGTTTGACCAGGGGGGTGAGGGCTTGGGTAACCGCTTGCTGATAGTAGGTGAGGGCCTGTTCCGGTTCCTGTAAGGCCCAGGCGGTATTGCCTAAACTCAACAGGATCGGGTTCAGGTCCGGGGTAGAGCGCAGACGCTGGGCCAGGGTCAAACTTTGTGTTAGCACTTGTTGCGCTTCTCGTAAATCTCCGACCACTTGCAGGGCACTTCCCAGACTGCGTAATCCGGTGACCTTGACGGGAGAATCGGGTTGAGATTGGAGTTGTTCGTTAACCTGCTCTAACAGGGTTCGGGCCCGCCGATAGAGTCCCAACACTTGCATGGCTTGGGCTTGGTTAATTTGACTGCCCAAGGCGCCGGTGACATCCCCCACCTCTTGATAGACCGCTGCGGCTTGTTTCCAACTTTCGAGGGCGGCTTCTGCCTCTCCCTGGGATAGTTGCAGACTCCCCCGACTGTTCAGGACTTGGGCAAAAATCTGTTGTGAGATGCCCTCTCGGGATTCATCCAGGAGAGATAAACTTTGGGCGATCGCCTGTTGAGCCGGTTCCCATTTTCCGAGTTCTTGATAAGCGAGGGAGAGATAGTTGAGGGCGAGGGACTGGTTGAGGCGATCGCCCTTTTGTTGGTAACCGTTAGCGGTCCGGTCCCAGACTTCTACCGCTTCGGCAAATCGTCCTGCCTGATAGAACCGTCTCCCTTCGTCTAATCCGGTGATTTCCTCCCGTCTTCCCTGCACCCGTAACTCAGGGAACGGGATGCGATCGCCCGAATGCCCGGATGCCACCGCCGGGGTGAGAGAATCAGCACTCACGGTGGGAATTCCCACGGCGATCCCTGGCAATGGAGCGAGCGCCACCCCCATGCCAGTCAGGGAGGCGATGCCCCCGGCAACTGCTCCCCAGCATCGACAGGATCCAAAAACCCACTTAGAAACGGTTACATTCAGCATTATATGAATACCACGGATCAGAACGATTGAGATGAGGTGAGATGACGACTAAAGTCACCTGTTGTTCATTCATTATCCATCCCGTAGCCTCCTTCAGCCCAGGGGAGGGAGTTTCGGACAAGGATGGATGTAAATCATGACCCCGAGGATGATGGTCCGCCCCAGCTTGGGCCGCAAGTCCCCCGCGCAGATCCGGCCAAACCGCTGTACCCCGTAGCATCTGGGTCGGGTCTTGGGGTAATCCCCCCCGTCCGGTAATGGTAAATTCATTGCCCCCATCGGCGAGACAGCCGGTTGCCATCTCTACATTAGAAGTGAGGACCGGGGGAGGCAACTGGAGTAAACCCGAGGCCGGTTGCACATCGGGGGTATTAATTTCAACGACGCCACTAAATTGAGGGCCGATCTCCGAGGTGGCAGTGATGTCACTCTGGGGAGTTTGAACCGGGCGAAATTGGGTCCCAAAGATCCCTTGAGCGTCGATACTCACCTGACCCCCGCGACCCTCAACGGCATTGGCGGTGATATCGCTATTTTCCAGGGCGGTTAAGTTTTGGGTGGCGATGGTGATGTTGCCTCCATCGGCATTCCCCGCATTGGTGATGATTTCACTTGACCGACGTAGGTACACATCTTGAGCTTGAATGATGATGTTCCCTTTTTCCCCTTCACGGGTACTGGCAGTAATAATGGCCTGATTGTCCAGGTCCAGGGTCTGGGTTTGCAGGGTGAAGTTCCCGGCATCTCCGGTTCCTCGGTTGGCCACGTTAATCGTGGCCCGATCGCCCAGGCGTAAACTCTGGGTTTCGATCAGGACATTGCCAGCATTGCCGGTAGCGGTGGGGGTCGTCCCCCTGGCATAGAAACCGCTGCCGACATTCCCATCGGCAGAAGTCCCCTGGAGCGTGATTTCCGAGGCCCGAACGGTTAAATTTCCTCCGGTCCCATCTTGGAAGGTGCTGACGCTAATCACCGCCCCCCCTTCCAGGGAGAGGCGTTCGGCATCAATGGTGACGTTCCCGCCGTCCCCGGTGGCCGGAACTCCAGAATTGGATAAAATTCCGGTCAGTCTCGCACCACTGGCGGAGAGTCCTCCGAGTTCCACGGTTCGGGCGCGGATACTCAGTGCTCCGGCGTTTCCAGCGGCATCGGTTCCTGTTGCTAAGGCGGCGCCATTTTGCAAGCGCATCCGATCGCTGGTGATGGTGAGGTCGCCCCCGGCCCCCTGGCCATTGGTCCAGGTGACAAAACTGGTGGGAAACTGACCCGATGGGGTCCGGCCCGATAATTCGATTAAGTCTGAGGCATTGACGGCGATCGCTCCTCCTGCTTCTTCCCCTTGGGTGAGGGTCAAGATGGAGGAACCCTGTGCCAGTTTGATTTGCTGCGCCCCTAGGGTAATCATGCCCCCGCGATCGCCGCTCACATCGACTAAGGCGCTGTTTGTCAATTGGATCAGTCCGGCATCTTGGGTGATGGAGGTGGGGTCGAGGGTTAATCGAGAATTTTCCGATTGGATCAGGAGTTCGAGGTTCTGAACCGATCGCAGGTCAATTTCTCCGGCAGGGGCGGTCAGAATTCCCCCATCCAGGGTGATATGACCGCCGAGTAGGGCTAAGGTTTGACCGGGTTGCACTTGCAGTCCGTCGGTGCGATCGGTTCTCAGGAGTGCGCCATTGTCGGCACTGAAGCTGAGATCATGTCCGATTCCTCTCACCTGAATTGGGCCGGGATTGCTCCCGAATTGGATACCGATGGGAACATTGACCGTGAGCAAGGTCGGGGGTGCATTCGGGTCGATCGCACTATAGACTCCGCGATCGCCGAAAGTGAGGCGATCTCCGGTACTAAAGACTGCTGACCCCCCGATTTCTAAGCTGGCATTCGGTCCGAATATAATCCCGTTGGGATTGATGGTCCATAGATGAGTATTCCCATTGACTTTTAAGAGGCCATCCAGGGTTGAGATATTTCCCCCGGTGACCCGAGTAAAGATATGTTTGATCTCGACCCCTTGATTGAACCAAGCGGTTTCACCGGAGTTGAGGGAAAATTCCGAAAAGCTGTGAAATAAGGCATTACCCGAGGGAGTTCCGCCTTCAATGCGCCAGGTGTTGCCGTCACTATTGACGCGAGAGGGACTGGGTAAGGTCGCATCGGGAATAATCTGCGATTTTGCAGGAGGATGCCACAGTCCGGCCCAAACCAGCCCTAATAAAGGCACAGTGCAATAGGCCCATGTGAAGCGAAAGGTTTTCTCGGGTTGCCCAGAGAGATATCGCTGATTTCTGCTCATATTGAGTTAAAGGATTTTGTGATCGTTTCCTCACCCCAAAGTAGTCCGACCCCTGAATCTCTGATTTGCTCATTCTATCATGGTTAAGAGCAGGGCGATCCGCCCTCTAGGAAACCAGACCCCTCTGTTTTCATTCCCGATTTTGGGGACCCGCTACCCTAGGAAAATATCCTCGTAAATTTCGCTCAGGGTCAGGGTTAAACCGACAGACTCTAAATGCAGATTATCTGGTTTGCTCAAGGTTTCGGGTCGCCAATGGCCCCGGGTATCTTTTCGATAAACTTCAATGGCAATTTTATCTGGCGCCACTAGCACATATTCCTGAAACGTTGGTATTTTTTGATACGCTAAAAATTTTTCTTGCCGGTCTGTGGCGATGGTATTATACGAGAGAACCTCAATAATTAAACCGGGTCGAGTTTGAAACTCCAAATGCCTATCTTCCGGTTCGCAGACCACCATAACATCAGGATAATAGGCCACATCTGCTGCTGGAATCCAGAGTTTCATTTCTGTAGTAAAGACTTGGCAGTTGGTGTCTTGCAGCCTGTCGTATAGTTCAGATCCGATATTGATCGCCAGGCGATCGTGTTCGGGACTGAGAGTTTCGATTTCAAATAATTGACCGGCGATGTAGTCATGGCGAACGGGACTGGTTTTCTCCAATTTAAGATAGTCTGAAAAAGCCAAGGTTGTCGGGTCTTCGTCCATTTGAGCAGTGCCACTTCAGGGGTTGAGACTTATTGTAGCGGGTTCGGGCCTTGGGGAGGCGATCGCCTTGATTAAGTCGGGGGAAAATCCCTGATAAATCTCCCTTCAAAGTGGGAGGAAGGGGTGAGTAAAAGGGCAAAGGCGCGATCGCCTGTTCCGGTAAACGGATTCACCGTAAGGCAATCTGGTAATTCCCCGGAGGGTTTAGGGTTCCCGGGCTGTAAATTCTGGACGATCAACGTTACGGTTCCTTCCATTAGAAAGGGGATTATTTCATAAGTCCTCTTGTCCTTCCGGATTCATTGAGGACAAGGGCAAAAAATTTCCCCAAGGGATTTGGCGAATATGAAGACATCATAACAATTAGGGCCAAGTGGGGTTGGCGGATTCTGCGGATATCGCCAAGGGAAAAAGGTAGAGAATGACGCAGATGAAGCGAATTACCCGAATAATTGTATCGAGGGTCACAGTTAAGATTGAGTTAATTCATACTGGGGATAGAAATTAGTCAATCATTTGCAGCCAACCGCGCCGGACTGCATAGACTAGGCGATCGATGAGGGTAATTTCTTCATCACTGAGGTCCTGTTCTAAAAGGGCAACCTTGATAAATTGTCGATCGCGTTGGGTAATTCGACCGACGGAATAAATATGAGAAAAAACATCGGTTACGGTCAGGTTCGGGAACTGGTAAATCGCATCTATGATCATCATCAGAATTTTTGAAAGTTTCAAATTTTTTATGGGCTTATGAAGCTACCATAAACGCGATCATCCTGATTCAACCACCGCAGATCTATAGAAATCCAGTCTCCGTAATTTCTCGGATATTCGGATCCGTGGATTCTCGTATTTCCCAAAGCAGATGTAAAAGAACTTAATAAACCGCCGATCGCTGGGAGTCTGCTACCCCATAAATTGCAGCGAGGATCAACCATCCCAAAATGTTTACCCGAGAGTCAAACAGGGTGACATCGAAGAGGTGAAATAAGGTACAACCGGCAAAGCTAACGAGGTAGGTGAAAAAAATCAAGCGATCGTTTGTGGGCACCCCAGGGACAGAGGCAGTCCCCTCGACATTTCCCTCTAAAGGCAGACTGGACCAATGCTTTAATGTTAAGACCCCTTTTGCTAGGACCCAACCGACTAACCCAGACAATAACAGCATCCCGGGAATGCCGGTTTCCGCACTCATCATCAAAAACAGGTTGTGGGGATGACCCATCCAGACTTGAGTTTGAGCTTCGTAGAGTTCGCTAAAAGTTCGTAATCCCCACCCGGTGATGGGACGAGTCCGAGTCAAATCCCAGGCAAATTGCCATTGCGTCTTGCGGAGGGTTGCCACAGGGCGATCGGGATATAACTGGTCCGTGATGCGCATCCAAAAATAAGCCGGAACGATCGCCTGTAATCCTTGGCGCAGGGGGTGAGGACCAAAGGCTGACCCCAACACCGCCGACAGGGCCCCAACAACGAACAGCAGCAGCCAACGCCATCCCTGGTACAGAAGAAACACCAACCCCGCCATCGAAGCAAGGGCCCAACCATTGCGGGAATTGGTCAACACCAGGGCGATCGCATTCGCCAGTAGCGCCAGGGTCAAAAATACTAACCCCCACCCCACTTTTCCTTCCTCTCCTGTCACCGAGAGATCAATGGTTTTCACCACCCGGGGATCGCGGGGATCGCGGATTTTTTCCTGTTGTTTCGGCTGTTGTTTCAGGGTTCGCCATGCCTGAAAATTCTCAAACCACAGCCCCAATCCTAAAATAAAGGTCATTAAAAAATAACTCGCCAAAACATTGGCATATTCAAACACCGATGCCATCCGTCCCGGAGGTGCGCCACTGGCATCCAACCGCCAATCTAAGATTAATCCTACTTTGACAGGTCCCTCCCATCCCCAAAAGAGTTGACCCCACCCAATCACGACGATCGGGACCGAGGTGGCGATCGCAATCCAAGCGATTCGCCGCATCTGTGCAGGAGTCTGGATCAGCAGGCTAAAGGTGACAAATAAGGCAAAGAAGGGCAGAAAATTAAATAATCCCAGGAAGGCAGTCAGGCGATCGGTGGCAAACAGGGTCGTTAAGACTAACCACAGGGTCAGAACCGCAAATCCTTGGTTAAGCGATCGCCCTTGAATTTCCCGATACCGTTGTTTCCATGTGCCAAACAGGGCCAATAACAAACCCACCCCGCCCAGTAATGGACTCATGGGTAATAAAAACAGTCCCACTTGGGCGCTATTCCACCAGAGTTGTAACCGGCGATCGGGATGGCAAATGGTCCGCAGGGGTAAGGATTTGGTCATTGATAGAGTGCAGGGTTAAGGATGCAGTGGTAAGGATTCGGGATATAACGAACAAAGAGTACGACAGCAAGTCGTTACTACGAACATAAAGAAACGACAGCAAGTCGTTACTACG
>CAYUEH010000055.1:0-15827 GCA_964442465.1 uncultured Laspinema sp.
ATGTCTGAAAAATTCATAAGCAGACGAGGCTATTAAAATGATGCCTATTTATCTTTTGTGTTTCGGCATTGGCGGGATCTTCGTCCTGTTCGCCGCAATTGGAGGACTCGACGGTGCAGATTTCGGGGTAGCCTTTGATGCGGACCTGGAATTTGCCGAACCCAGTCAAAAATTGGAGCGGTTAAAACGGGAAAAGTGGCTGAAGCGACTCTTCCAGTTACCGATGTTTAGTCTCAAGTTTTGGACCTTCGGCAGTTGCTTTTTTGGATTAACTGGACTCGTCCTGAATTGGTTGCGCCCGGAAATGCCTCCTGTACAAATAGCTGGAATTGCTGGGGCAATGGGGATCTTTTGTGGCAGTACAATGGTTGCTATTCTCAGAAGCCTCGGACAAGGCCATGCCAATAGTCTCGCCCGTTCTAGTGACTTAGTAGGTCTTTGTGGCACCGTCCTCCTTCCTTTCAATTGCGAAAGTAGAGGGAAGGTCCGGGTGAACGTCAAAGGCGCTAATGTAGAATTTATGGCCTTTACAGACGAGTCTAAATTATTGGAAAAAGGAGACCGAGTTTTGATTGTGGGTCTCAAAAATAATCGTCTTTGGGTGGTCTCAAACGCCAAGGATTTGAACCACTCCCGATGATGCCGCCCAAAAACAGTGCAGAATCATCGGGAAGTTGATTCAAAATCCCAACATTTCTCTCTCAATAACTCAATTGGAAAGGAATCCCACGCTATGCAACCGATTCTTCACACCTCATTGGAAAGTCCAAATTTCAGCGAATCTGGGGGTGCGATCGCCAGAAAAACCCAGGAGGAAGTCTCTACCCTCCAAATTGCTCAAATCCCCGATCGGTTTCCGTCTACTCCTCAAAATAATACAACGGATCGATTGATTTCCATCGGCGGTACGATGGGTTTATCAATTGTTGCATTTCTGATATTTTTGTGGATTGTCAATAAAATCCTCTGCATTTGTAAACCCAACGAAATTTTAATTTTATCCGGGTTGAAACGGAAAACCAAAGACGGTCATGAATTAGGCTATCGCGTCACCCGCTATCGCACCATTTGTATCCCAATTTTGGAAACCGTTAAACGCATGGATTTGACCACCATGCCGGTGCCAGTGGAGGTGAAAAATGCCTATGCCAAAGGGGGAACGCCGTTGAATATTCAAGCGATCGCCAATGTCAAAATTTCCAGTAATCCCGAAATTGTCGGCAATGCGATCGAGCGTTTTCTGGACCGCGATCGCCAAGAAATTGTCCGCGTCGCCCGAGAAACCTTAGAAGGCAATTTGCGCGGCGTTGTTGCCACCTTAACCCCAGAAGAACTCAACGAAGATCGCCTGCGATTTGCGGAACGAATTACCGATGATGTCCAGGATGATTTGCAACGCCTAGGATTAGAAATTGATACGTTGAAAATTCAAAGTGTCTCCGATGATGTAGACTACCTCAGTTCCATCGGACGCCGCCAAATTGCCGCGATCGTCCGGGATGCGGAAATTGCCGAATCCAATGCCTTGGCTGAAGCCGAAGCAGTCGAAGCACAAACTGAGCAAGAATCTGAAGTGGCCAAAACCCTGGCGCGGATGGCGATCGAAGAAAAAGATAACGAACTGCGGAAAATCAAAGCCGAACTGGATCAACAGGCGCGATCGGAAGAAGAACGCACCAAAGCTGCCGCCAAAGAAGCCAGAGCCCGGGCCGAACAACTGCTACAAAGTATCCGTGCGGACCTAGAACGCCTCCGTTTAGAAGCCGATGAAGTCCTCCCCGCAGAAGCAGCAAGACAAGCACAAGAGTTGCGATCGCGCGGGGAAGCAGCCGGATTCGAGGAAAATGCCAAAGCTGCCGCACAAGTTAACGACCTCTTTACCGAAATCTGGCGAGAAACCGGCACCGATGCTGCCGAAGTCTTCTTAATCCAACAGATTGAAATGGTCCTGCGAGAGGTAGCAAATATTACCCAGCGTGTCCAAATTGATCGGATCAATGTGATTGACAACGGCGATGGCAAATCGATCGCCAGTTTAGTCAATGCCTATCCCGAAATCGTCGGACAATTCCTCGATCGCGTCGATCGCACCCTCGGCATCGACGTCATCGGCACCCTAAACCGCAGCAATGGAGACAAACCGGAAGTTACTGAAGTAGAGAGAGTGTAGAGGGGAGATGGGGGAGATGGGGAGATGGGGAGGATGGGGGATGGGGTTTTTACCCATTGTGCCATTGACCCTCGCTAACTCTACCTCCGGTCCCCTCCCCTTGGCAAGGGGAGGGTTAGGGTGGGGTCCACCCCCTACGCGATTAAAAGAGGGAGAAGAGGGGGAGTTGACCCATTGTTCCCTTGACCCTCACTAACTCTACCTCCGGTCCCCTCCCCAAAACTAATGACAAACGACAAACGACCCATTAGGAGACTCAAATGGAAGTTATTCTAGGATTACTGGCGATTTTAGGTGCTGCCGGTGGCACAGGTGCACTGATCATCAAAAATTTGTATTACATCTGTCAACCCAGTGAAGTGCTGATTTTTGCAGGGAGTGCCCGTCCCCTAGATGATCATCGCATGGCGGGATATCGTTTGGTCAAAGGGGGGAACAGCATTCGTCTCCCCTTGTTAGAACGCGCCTACCGCATGGATCTCACCAACATGATCATCGAACTGCGGGTGACCAATGCCTACTCTAAAGGCGGCATTCCCCTCAAAGTCGAAGGGGTGGCAAATATAAAAATTGCCGGAACTGAACCGACAATCCACAATGCGATCGAGCGATTACTCGGCAAAACCCGCAAAGAAATCGAGAAAATCGCCCAAGAAACCCTAGAGGGAAATTTACGCGGCGTCTTAGCTTCCTTAACTCCGGAACAGATTAATGAAGATAAAATCGCCTTCGCCAAAAGCTTGCTAGAGGAAGCCGAAGACGATTTAGAAAAGTTAGGCTTAGTCTTGGACAACCTCCAAATCCAAAACATCTCCGATGATGTGCGATACTTGGATTCCATCGGACGGAAACAACGAGCGGACCTAGTCCGGGATGCTCGGATTGCCGAAGCTAGAGCCAAGGCCCAGTCTTTGATTCGCGCCGCAGAAAATGACCAAAGTACCTCGATCAAGCGCATTGCCAGCCAAATCGAGATCACTCGCGCCGAAGCCAATCGCCGCATTCAAGATGCCAAGACCATTCGAGCGGCATTAGTGGCTGAAGCTGAAGCAGAGATTGGCTCAGAAGTGGCACGGACTCAGGCTGATGTCGCCGTCCAAACCGAGCGGATCAAGCAAGTAGAGCAACAATTACAAGCGGATGTGGTGGCACCGGCTGAGGCACAATGTAAGCGGGCGATCGCCGAAGCGAAAGGGAAAGCATCGGAAATCATTGAAGACGGCAGAGCTCAAGCAATGGGGACAAAACGCCTTGCCGAATCCTGGAAAGCTGCCGGACCCGCAGCGCGCGAGATTTTCCTCTTGCAAAAACTGGAACCCCTGCTCAAAACAATGGTGTCTACCGTCCCCGACGTGAGAATCCAAAATCTGACTTCTATCGATACCACAAACGGCAATACAGCCGGGAAAATGGCGTCATTTTTGGAACAGTTGCGGGCGAGTACCGGAGTAGATGTCGCCGGAGTTGTGCGAAATTTCGGGTCCGGTGACAGAACAGAGGCGCAAGAGTTTACTTCCTCGAATCCTCCCAAGTTGCCTGATACACCCATCCTCTCCACCTCCGCACCCTCCGCACAACAGGTTCCCGGTACCAAGACAACAGCAAAACAAGCGACGAGTCCGATGAATGCGTTGTATGCTGAAGTGCAGGCATTTTTGGAAAACCTCGCCCAGGGAAAACCTTCTTCAGCCGTTGCCGAACGGGCGATCGAGCAACATATCCAGTTCAATCCTAAGCTGAAAAAACAGTTACAGCGATTGAAAGAACTCGGAGGAACAGAAGCAGTGCGAGCCGTATTCGACCATCCCAGCATTCATGTTCCAGTCGGAATGATTGAAGTTTGGATCGCGAAATAACTGGGAACTGCTTATAGCAGTTCGGAAACGACAGCAAGTCGTTACTACAAACAGGGATGAAAAGTTCAATCTCTTGTTCGTAGTAACGACTTGCTGTCGTTCTCTAATGTTCGTAGTAACGACTTGCTGTCGTTCTCTTCATGTTCGTAGTAACGACTTGCTGTCGTTATGCTGGAGCATAAGGGCTGGTAGTCACCCTTTCCTGAATCACTTCTGGCGCACCGGCAACTAATCGCAAGTCTTCACAAGAAAAAGTCAACCAAGGGTTTGATAAGATTAACATCGAAAAAGGACTCTCCGGAGGAATCACCAATCGGCTATCAACTAACCCAATATGAGAAGTTAATTCCCCGGGAAACAAGAGTAAATTAGAACCCCGGTTACTAAAACTAGGAAAGGCAAAGGGGAGGGGAAACCGGAATGTTTTGAGGCTAAAATCAAGACTACAAAGCAGGCGATCGCCTTGTCGAACCATCACCCTATCGCGATCGGCTTTTTCCCAAGTAAATTCAGCTAATTCTTTCGGCAACCCCCAAATTTCTCGACCTCCTGCTACCGAATCCGGATGGTCCACATAAATGTGAGAAATCCACGCCCCAAACTGCATCCGGTGGCGCACTAATCCACAAACCACGATTAATTCATTATATAATAAACTTGACCCTGCCCCATATTGAGCACAATAAACCCCTCCCACAGTTTTTCCCGGGAAAATCTCTACAATCGCCAAATCTGAGGGAACCAGCGATCGCACGCGACGGGTATCAATGGGATGGAGAGTTTGCAGGGCACGGCCTTTAAGTGTCCAAGGTGCACAGGGGTAAGGCATGAGTATTTCTCCAATGATGAAGCTCGACAAATCGGCTCAATCTAGTTTCGATTTACTTTAGCACAGATTCCCCCCAATGCGTCTCTATCTATCGATATAATTGAGTCAACTTTCAAGGTCCGATTCAGGCGACTCGTCCAACCCAAAACCTGCCATTCGAGTTGTTTTTTATTTCAACTGATTTCAAATCATCCCCGAGGTAGATCCCCCCGCCTCAAAATCCGCTAAAATTTATAGAGGATTGGGAGTCACCATCCAATTCATAAAACTCTATAAACCCCGCCAACCTGTATTTTTAGAGGGTTTAGCTTTTCTAAAAACCTTCATTTAAACCTTAACTTTGGTATAATCATGTCTTTTCCTAGAAGCAGCGGTATTTTATTACATCCAACCTCCTTTCCCAGTCGATTTGGTATCGGAGACTTTGGTCCCGAAGCGTATCAATTTATTGACTTTCTCGCCGAAAGCGGACAACAACTCTGGCAAGTTTTACCCCTCAGTCCCACGGGATATGGCAATTCCCCCTATATGTCCTATTCCGCCTTTGCCGGAAATCCGATGTTGATTTGTCCAGAAACTATGCAACAAAAAGGGTTGCTTTCTGAGGAAGATTTAGCCCAAATTCCAGAATTTCCCAAGGGTTCCGTTGACTTTGAAAAAGTCATTCCGGTTAAGATGAAGTGGCTAGAAACCGCTTATCAAACATTTCAAACCAACACCACGGATGAACAGTATCAGCAACTTGAAAAATTTTGCGATCGCACCGCCTATTGGATTGAAGACTATGCCTTATTCATGGCCCTCAAAGAGAAACATCATAGTGCCGCCTGGACTTCCTGGGAACCCCCAGCAGTCCGCAAACACCAACCCGAAGCCTTAGAAACCGTCCGCCAAGAACTCAGCAGTCGCATTAGTTTTTATAAATTCTTGCAATTTGAATTTAACCAACAATGGCAAGCCCTAAAACAGTATGCCAACGACAAAAATGTGCAAATTGTCGGTGATATTCCCATTTATGTCGCCCATGATAGCGCCGATGTTTGGGCCAATTCTGACCTATTTTATTTAGACGAAGAAACCGGAAAAACCTCTCTCATGGCAGGAGTTCCGCCGGATTATTTTGCCCCAGAAACCGGGCAGCTTTGGGGAAATCCGGTTTATAATTGGGAGAAATTAAAAGAGACTGAATTCGAGTGGTGGGTTGAACGCTTTAGAACCACTTTTGATGCCGTAAACTTATTGCGAATTGACCATTTCCGGGGATTTGAAGCATTTTGGGCTGTCCCCAAAGGAGAAACCACCGCTAAAAATGGGCAATGGTTAAAAGGACCGGGAATAGAATTTTTTGAAGGGATTGGTAATAAATTAGGCAAATTACCGATTATTGCCGAAGATTTGGGACTGATTACCCCAGAAGTGGATGCACTGCGAGACCATTTCGATTTTCCCGGCATGAAAATTTTACAATTTGCCTTTGAGTCCCCTCCAGAACAGCATTTTTTACCTCATAACTACAAGAATCAAAATTGTGTAGTTTATCCAGGAACCCATGACAATGATACCACCGTGGGATGGTATCAACAACTGCCCGCAGAAGCGAAAGAAAAACTCTGGCGGTATTTAGATAAACCGCAATCCGCAGAATCGGAAATCCATTGGGAGTTAATCCGCTTAGGATGGAGTACCATCGCCAATCAATCTATTGCTCAACTCCAAGATGTTTTAGGATTAGGCAACGAGGCGCGCATGAATGCACCGGGTAAACCCGAAGGGAATTGGTCCTGGCGTTACCAACCGGAAGATTTATCTTTGGAACTTCGCAGTCGCCTGAAAAGATTAACAGAAACTTATCAACGGCTTTCCGAATAATAGGGAATCCGGTATTCACAATAAAAACCCGCACAAGGGTGGGGCTATACGGACAAAGCCTGCCTGCGCAGGCTAGTCTATCAAAATCATTCTCTAACTTAACTTTGAGAGGGAAATATTTCAGCCAAATCCAATAATATATCTGAAAACCCGGGCAAAGGAACCTGTTCATGGGGTACAACAATTCGACGCTGACGATAGATGAAACTTTCCCGGTTATTCTGATAGGGTTCGCTGTAGCATTCAAGGGTATTGTCCACTAAATTAAAAATCCAATAGTCAGCAATCCCTGACTTGGCATAGAGGGGCAATTTCACCTCGCGATCGTAACGTAAAGAAGAATCAGCAATTTCAATCACCAGGATGACATCCTCTGGGGTGGGATGTCCGGAGAAATAGTCATCTGCACGATTTTTCACCAGGGCAATATCCGGTTCGGGTTCACTATTGGGTGCGAGAAATAAAGGATCTTGAATTTGCAGAGTAGCACGCTCTCCCAGCCGTTGCCCTAACGCTCTGAGTAACCGTTTCGTAACCGTGGTATGGGCGGTCCCTTTAGCTGCCATTTGAAGAATTTCTCCTTGAATCAGTTCAACGCGATCGCCCTCCTGGAAAAAGCCCAATTCCGTGAGTCGGTGATATTCCTGAATCGTAAACCGTTTAGCCGTAGGAATCATCATCACATTCCAAAAACAATAGGTCTACAAGTATTGTACCGCAGTTGTCTCGCTTGAGGATTGACGGAAATGGGCGATCGGCTAAAATGGGAACATCAATCTTCTCGGTTTAGTCGAAAAAAATATCCGCTTTTGAGGATGAAAATGGTAGTAATCGTAACAGATTACCCCCTAAAACTTGCCATAATGGACCCGCATAAATCTGAAGTTTTCAAGAGAAATGGAGGAAAATAATGTCTTTACCAAACCAAGGTCAAATGACATGGAAACCCGATGGCACAATGGGTCGAGTCTTGTATTTACGGATGAAACCCCATGAACAATGGCGCTGTTACAAAGAATTTCCCCAATATTTTATTCCAGACTCACCCGGGAATTCTCAAGGATACAATACCTTTGTGTCCTTACTGCGCCAGCAATGGAAAGTCATGTAATTTAATACCATTTTGAAGCATTTGAGCCAGATTACTTTTGGGCCTTTGTTTGATGGATTACCTCCTTGAATCAAGAGGCAGATACCCCGGATGCTTTCATGAATGAACTCAACGAGGACTTACGAAAACCTTGAGAGTCTACTCTAAAGGTAGGGGCGATTCGCGAATTGCCCCTACCCAGTATAGAGGGAATGCGTAAGCCTGGAGCGTATGGGACAACTTTACCCAGACAGTGAACAGAATATAGCCATACCCTCTTGCCAAAGGGCTTGGAAATAAGCTACAATTGTTCAAAATAAAAGGACAGCCACAATCTGCCTGCCTATGGTGACAGGCGAGCAATCGCATTAATTGCTCAAAATAGCTTTCCCTAATAGACCTCTCCAAAAATTAAACTAAAGCCCTGGCGATGCTTGCGCCGACATTTAATTTTTAGAAATGTCTATTCTTTACTTCTAGCAGCAAGTCTGCTGCAACTGGAGATAAAAATGGCAAAAAATCCAAAACCGTCCCCGGAACATACGATTACAGATCAACAACGCGAAGCAGCAGAAGCAGAAATTCGCGAAAAGCAAAAAGTAGTTGATTATGATACCAAAGAATATCCAGTGGAAGTGCTTGTAAAAAAATATAGAGAAGGGCTAGAGGAAGATATAAACGAGTTGTATATACCCGATTATCAACGAGAGATGATTTGGCCTGAACCTCTACAGTCTAAGTTTATTGAATCTATTTTGTTGGGATTGCCCATCCCTTATATTTTTGTTGCTGATTTGTCCCCGAAAGATGATGATACGGATGATTTAGGTCGGTTGGAGATTGTTGACGGAACTCAACGTATCCGGACTTTAGACCGATTTATTAATAATGATTTAAAATTGCGGGGACTAGAAAAACTTACAAATCTTGATAACTTCAAATATAATGATTTGCCTCTAGCAAGACAGAGGAGATTCAATCGGGCTACTATTCGCATGATTGTATTAACTGAAAAAGCTGATGAAGAAACACGACGGGATCTATTTGAACGAATTAATACAGGTAGCGTCGAACTAAATGACATGGAGAAGCGGAGAGGGATATCTCCAGGTCCATTTGTCGATCTTCTTGAAGAACTTGCAAAAACACCCAAATTTATTGAATTATGCCCCATATCAAATGCCTTGGTCAAAAAACGTGAACCTGAAGAATTAGTCCTGCGTTTTTTTGCATACTTAAATAACTATGAAAATTTCGGAAGCCGGGTAAATGAGTTTCTCAATGAATATCTAAAAGAAAATAACAATCCAGGAATTGACAAAGAAAGTATGCGCTTTGAATTCCATAGAATGTTAGACTTTGTTGAAAAACACTTTCCCAATGGGTTTAGTAAAGCCAAAGGTCACGTCAAAACTCCAAGAATTCGATTTGAGGCAATTTCTGTAGGTGTTGCACTGGCTTTAAGGGAAAAGAGCGATTTTGAGCCAAAATCAATGAAGTGGCTTGATTCACCAAAATTCAAGGAATATACTACTTCAGATGCAAGCAATTCCCGTCCGAAAGTAATTAAACGTATTGAATACGTTCGCGATCAACTTTTAAGTTAGCTATGCAAACAGTTATTGAAGACTTCAATACTCGGGCTCAAGAAGTAAATGAATATTTCTTGTTTCTGGAGGGATTAATCCAAGAAACAACCCAATTGTCAGTAATAGGAGAGAATGGAGAAGCCAAAATTCATCCAATAAATTCAGAGTTGGCCAAAACCCTCAAAGCTAACGGATTTTTACTTCTATATAATCTTGTCGAATCAACTATGCGAAATGCTATAGCAGAAATTTTTCAGGAAATAAAAGTTAAAAATATTTCTTTTGATTTAGTGAGACGAGAAATCAAAAAAGTGGTAATTCAGAATTTCAAGAATCGATCTGCTGATAATGTTTATTCTAAAATAACAAATATTTCTCTTGATATTATTACGACTGGATTTAACCCTAGAGAAATATTTTCAGGTAATGTAGATGGAAAGGAAATTACAAAAACAGCTAGGAAGTATGGGTTTTCTTATGATACCGATTACTCTAAAACAAAACATGGACAAAATTTATATACAGTCATGGAAAATCGTAACGATCTAGCACATGGCAACAAATCTTTTGCAGAAGTGGGAAAAGACACAACTATTGAAGATCTTCTAAAGATTAAAGAAGAGGTGATAGAGTACCTTCAGAAAATACTGCAAAATATTGAAGAATATTTATCCAACGAAGAATATTTAGATTCATCCATAAATAAACCTTAATTTAATTTTTTGATATGATTTAAAATGCTTTCGGCAATAACTTTTCCAAGTTTTACAGGTACAGCATTGCCAATCAATCGGCCTACTAAATCGATGGCTACAGATTCATCGGGGGCTACAAACTGATAATCGGGTGGAAAAGTTTGTAATAAAGCAGCTTCTCTTAGAGAAATAGCCCTATCTTGTTCGGGATGACCAAACCGACCATTGCCAAAACCAAAACACTGGGTAGTGATAGTTGGACTAGGTTTATCCCATTCCATTCTACCATACACGGCGGGATAGGTTTTACCACTTTTTTTGAGGTGACATTCTGCAATTAAGTCTTTAGGCCAATCGCGCCAAGTTCCTCCAGGATTGGAAGCTCGAATCCTCCGCAGATTTAAAGATGAAAGTTTACTGCTTTTATGAATCGGATCAATTTGAGAAGATTGACCCGCTGAAAGTTTCTCTAAATTCTCAATTGTTTGTCTAACGGTTTGGTAATTATGAGGTTGATGTGTGGGTGGGATTAAGTCTATTTTGGCAAATTGTGAAGCCAATAAAACTAATCTTTTACGGGATTGAGGAATTCCATAATCTAAACAGTTAACTTCATAATATTCTAAATAGTAGTTTAATTTTTTTAATTCCCCAATAAACTCTTTAAAAACATCATGATGTTTCAAATGGGGCACATTTTCCATAGAAATTATCTCGGGTTGGCTGTCGTTAATCAGGCGAGCAAAATCTTGTAAAAGCTTCCATTTAGACTGGGGATCTTTATACCTTCTTGAATAGCTTGAAAAAGGCTGGCAAGGGGCGCATCCTGCCAAAATTTTAATCTCGCTTCCAGCAAAATGTTTTGCTAAATCCATACCACTGACATTTTCTACACTTTGTAACATGAATTTCGCTTTATTGTTGTATTCGTATGGAAACTGACAAGCTGGATCCACATCATACCCAGCTTTGACTGGAAGACCTGCTTGTTCAAACCCATGTGTTAGTCCTCCAGCACCACAAAATAAATCTACTGTAGATACGCTTTTAGTCATTTACTCCCTCTAGTTAGACTATTTAACCCAGCAGAGTATTCTAACGTATTTTAGGAAAAACTACAAGGAGGTGAGTTAGAAAATTACTCCCGAAGTACAGTCATCCCGATAACTTGACTAAAAAGTTAAGTTGGCATGAGAAAATACAAGTCTCAAGTCAAACCTAAAACAGTAATTATATAGAGCAAGTCTAAATATTAGATTATAGCTCGGTAGGCTACATTCATATCACCGTATTAAGTTCTCTCCATCTCTTGTTTCCGATAACCAATATTGGGTCTAGAACGACTCGTTCCGTAAATTGCTAGTTCCTGGTTTATTTTGGCTATTGAAGAAGTGAATCCTAATTCGTTGCTATCTAGTTGTAAAAAAAATCAGCATACTCTAATAGAATAAAGCCACGAAAAAATAGAGGCACTCTGACAAAAGGGGCGACTACAAGTTTTGGCTTGATTATCACCCCTTTCTTCTCCCTAACTCAAAGACACTAATTGATTACCGCACTTAAAACAAAACTTAGAATTAGCCGGGTTTTTAGTGCCGCATTTGGTGCAGAATACATGGGTTTGTGGGGGTGCGTCGGTGGGGGTGGCAATGGCGGTGGGGGCGGTTGCGGGAGGGGGGGGAGATGCAGGGGCAGCGAGATGTAATTGATGGGTTTCGATCGCCTGTTGGATGATTTTGGCTTCTCGCTTATAAATCAAGCTATCTTTGCCGCCTTCTTTCTCCAGTTCCGTTTGTCGTTCCCCCAAATACTCCATAAAATGTTCATACAATTCCCGCTTTTGGGTTGTCGTTTCAGCAGCGTTGATTTTGGCAGTAACTTGGCGCTGAATTTCCTCGCGATCGCCTCGACATTGGTTGACTTCTAGCACTTGTACCGCTTCTTCCCAAGTGGCAGATATCTCCACATTTTCACTGCCGATGGAGGTTTGGCGGGTATAACGGACTAGGTTTTCTTTCGTTTGGCGATTTTCTTCAATGCGGAGAACATTCAAAGAACGTCCTAACACCACCAATTGATACACTGCCGGATTGTCGGGAAAAATATCCCAAAACGGGGGTTCTTTTTGGATATGAACCGGAATCGGGGGGTCTTTGCTTTCTCCTTTTAATTGGGCGCGTTTTGCTTCGATTGTTTGTCCTTTCCAGTCTTGATAGGATTGACGCAATTCCTGCATTCCATCAATACAACGTAAGGAAAATCCCCCCATTTCTTGCACGAATACCACCCGATGGCGTTCTTCTTCTCCTAATGGAGTCACCGCATCGGAACTGCCGACTCGTTCCTCTAATAAGGGGAGGAGTTTCATAGCAGCCGGGTCCGTGGGAGTGCGCCCTCCGACTACTGCAACTTTGGTATTTGTAGCGGGAGTAAATCCCGCATCTCGTCCTGTCATGACGGCGGGATTGAGGAGGATAACGGGTTTGGATTTACTGTAGGCGATCGCCAGTTGATTGCGGATTTCAGCGGCATCATTATTAAACACCTTAAACAGGCGATCGCAAGCTGCCAGTTCCCGTTTAATCCGACTACTATTCGGGGCTGAATTGATAATACTGCGGCTTTTTTCGGATATAATCCCTTGGAAATCCTCTTCTTGAACTTCCGCTAATTGTTGCACATCAAACAGGCGCATAGTTTCCCCTGCTGCCCGATTTTGTTTCCATAAGGGACTGCTATCCGCGAGGACTTGATTGGATAAATTACTACAGAGTCCATCGAGTCCTGTTTGATAGCGACTCTTGCTGCCTTCGGTGGAACTGGCATATTGTTCAATCAAGTCTTGATAGAGTTGATTTAGTTCTTGGCGATCGTACAATTTAATCCCATTAATCGTTAAGGCATCCGCACTATCCGCTTGGGAATCCGCTTCATGGGCGAAGGTATCCCGAGTTTGGCGCATCTTCTGCGTCCATCGGGCTAATCGGCGCTCTAACTCATCTAAATGCTCCTGTAACCGGGCGATGGTATCCAACCCCAAAAACCGCGTTTTGCGCTGAATGGTGGCAATTAAGCTACCTTCTAACCCCGCTAATCCCTTTTCTGCATACTCCTCCATTTTGGCCTGTTTTGTTAAACCAAATTTATCTTTAAAATGACCGATATCTTGCAACGAATCCTCATACTGTTTGCGGCGGTTTTCTTCATTGGGTTGCCAGACTTTCTCCGCTTCTCGCCGAAACTTTTCCACGGCATTCTCGAAGACTTGACGCACATTAACCAGAAAGATTTCAGCAAATTTTGGCCCCCGATTGCGGTCTTCAATAATCCGATAAAATTCCTCTTCTAAGGCTTGGCGTCCCTGTTGGATGATGCGATTGCGGTTATCGTACATTTTTTGCAAGAAATCCCCATGCAATCGTTCATCGGGACTCAGTTCTCGCAGATGATTGGCCCGGTATTCCTCCACTTTTTCCTGTAAGAAATCTCCAAATTGGAGGATTTTGCCCTTTTCAGTTCCAGCAACTCCCATCACCCCTTGTTGGGTACATTGGAGGAGATTTTCTCGGGTAATTTCACTGCGGATACTATTGACAAAACTGGATATTTCTGCCACATAAGATTTATCTCCGGCTGCGCCTAAATCCGTGAGTAATTCCATATCGGTGAGGCGCATCCGTTTGAGGATATCATTTTGGACTAATTCAAAGGTTTGCGGGGGTAAGAGGACGCTTTCATTTAACCACCAGCTTACAAAGTCGGCAGCAAGGCGATTGGATAGGGAGGTTCTTATTTGGGCAATGGGAATTTCAATGGTGGAGAGTCCAAAACTCATGAAGTTTTTGGGATACCCTCGTCCACCGGGGTCTGCTTGCGCCCAAGCGCCTTTGATATTATCTCGAATTGAGCGCTTATGGGGGGCGAAGTCGGAGGTTAAATCCAGAAAGATATTTTGAGAAATCAGTTCACGAATTTGGTCCAGGGTGAATTCACTGTCGCCATTTTTTGTGCCGACTAGGTAGGTGAAATCAAAGGGGGCACGATTTGATCGCACTTCGTCGAGTAAGCTACCACTATATTGGGCTAAGTATTCCGTGCGATAGTCGGAAAAATAGCTCAATTCCATCATGGCAGCATATCCATTGGCAAGGACGCGATCGCCGACGTTAATGGTAGCAAAGGCGGCGGGTAATGGGGCGATCGCCGTTACCATTGGGCTCCCTTGTCCTTTCAGCCAATGATTGATACAGTAGCCGATATCAATCAACATTCCACTGCCAGTTCCCCCAGAGAGAGACCCGATTACAAACACATTAATTCCCGAAGTCACCACTTTGATACCGTAGCGATCGAGCATATAATTCTCGTGACCTTTAATGCGATCGCAAGACCGTTCAAAGGCTTTCTGAATCCCATGATAGTTGCAGAAAAACGCAAACCGACCACAGCCACGAATTTGTCCCGCCCCTGCTTCAATGGCACTAATATTCCGTTCCAATTCCGTGGGAAACCAGCGTTCAATCCAGGGATAATTCTGCATATTTGACATCATATCCCGCACCTGTCGCCCACTGACGCTGGCCCAGTATTTTTCATGGTCTTTAAAGGCCGAACCCGCCGCCACCGAACTGCTGACCTTATATTCTTTATCGGTATCAATCACCAAAAAGCTAATTAAGGGAAAATTCGCTAAACTTCCGTAAGTTTCCTCCACTAAACGCCGGACTCTGGAGAGCACTTCATGTCCCGTTCCACCCACGCCCACGAGAACAGTGGGAACCATGCTTTTTTCATCAACTGCTGCCATATTTTTTTCCTGTTTATTAATGACTAAATTAGGAGAGTTAGGATGTCCAAACCGACACCCTAACCCTGAGTTTTTTACCGTCTAGGAACCCGTTAATCAGCTAATTCCTCGGGGTCAACCCCCAACTCCCGCAATCGGGCGGCAAGGCGATCGGCCCGTTGGCGTTCCTGTTCCGCCCGTTGGCGTTCCTGTTCAGCCCGTTGGTGTTCTTGTTCAGCCCGTTGGTGTTGCTGTTCGGCCTGTTCGTGACCGGATAACAGCAAATTTCCTTGACTGTCCCACCAGCGTAACCAAGGAAGGTCCATATTGCCATACAATCCCGACCAAATTCCTAGTTCCACCCCCAGTTCTGGAATGGGAAAATGACCCCGTTCATTGGCTGGAATTAACTCATAACGACCGATGGTGAGACCATAGACTTCCACACAGGCTTTTTCAACTTCATAAATCGCATAATAGGGCGGTCGAATCACGGTTTCATAGATCCAGAATTTGCCTTCCCAAGGGGTTTTATCTCGTTCTTCAGCACCATTCCCCGAAACAAATTCAATGACAATCTGGGGGGGAATAACTTCTTGCCACAAGACATAGGACCGTCGCGGTTGTCCGTCCAAGGTGGGAGGAACATTGGGAACATAGAACCAATCCGGCGCTTTCGCACCTTTCAAGGGTGGGTCGGTGATTCGCCAGTAAATGCCGCTATCTTGACCGATACAGTAATTTCCATCGGGATGTTTGGCATCCAGAAACGGACGAATCGAATCAGTCAAGAGAATGCTTTGCGGGTGTTCTTGAAAGTTCTGCACAAAGGTGCCATCCTCACAGGGTAGTTGGGTATGATCGGGCAGGGAGGTAACCGATTCCGTGCTCATAGTCATGATGAATCATTATCCGATGAAAGTTTACAGGGTTTTAGGGGCAA
>CAYUEH010000056.1:0-15631 GCA_964442465.1 uncultured Laspinema sp.
TCACCATGACTAACTTATCAAATTCCGTCCCCAAGTGCCTGTCTTTCTACTGCCAGCAGGCATCCGACAAACTCTACCCCTACCTCCAAGACGGCGCATCCCTCACCCTGGATGATGCTCTGCGGCTGGTCTCCCTTTCCGGGTATGCAGCCCTAGAAGCCAGTCGGAGTGAGGGTATGGCGGGTTTTGGGATGTCGCTGACTAACCTGGAAGGCTACAACGAACCATTCGACGGCTTCCCCGTCGGTGAACCCCTGTGGTTAGTTTCCATGACCATAGAAGAATGGATCGGACTCGGCACTTGGGCCTCCGCCCTCGCCTCCATCCGACTGCGCGACATGGAAAACGCCAAAGTCCGGGAGATGGCGATGCAGTCCCCCGCATTTCAGGAGGCCCTCGCATGAGTGCTTTTTTGGATGTCCTACTCACCCTCGTAGTTGCATATCTCTCATTTCTAACCTCAACTTCGAGACTGTTCGACTGTCGCTCGGACCGATGCGATCGCCTCCACCCCAGCGACACCAGGACCCTAATTTACCGGCCCTAACGAACAACACCATTCACCCGGAAATGCCTCATCGGACCTCAGAAGACCCGGTGAGGCACTTCACCTAAAAATCGGATCACCTATAGCGCGGGATAAGGGCCACTTTATCCCGCTATTTTATTTGGGCCTTGCCCGTCGCTGGATTCGAGGTGGTTTGGCGGTCCGGAAATGGTCTCCTTTGGAGGTGTTTTATATCCAACTGGACTGAACAGCCTCCAACGTAAAAGTCAGAAGCCATCAACAATTTCTCAACTGGGACAGAACTCCAGATTAAGCCTCTCCAATAACTACCTAACACCCAAGCCATCTAAAGGCTTTGCAGGTGAGGGATGGAAGTGGTCATTAATCCTAAGCTACCCCCAAAAATATCCGCTAATCATTCCCATAAAATCAGGAGATTTTTCTATGTACGCAATATCCAACCGGAGCAATCAATCTCTGCAAAAGCCAAGCCAACCCGTCGGGGTCACCATGAGTCCTGAAGAATTTTGTGACCGATTTTTACCGTTGCGTCATCCCGGTGACAAACTCAATGCTCGGTCTGGCCGTCGTTCTCGGTGTATCCGATTTTTGGCCGCAGTTTTAAGTCAGTTCACCGGCGAAACCATCTTAGAGTCGCGTATCGATAAATGGGGTCCCGGCCTAACCTTCTCAAATATTCCTTGCCCCTTTACGGCACTTCTGGCGTTGTTGGCCCAACTCCATGCGGAAGAAATCCAAAAAATCGGCAAACGCTTCTGAGTTCTAGCGAGAATCTCGTTCATCCCCTCCCAGTTGAGGGGATTTTTTTTGGCTAAAAGTGCAGCTAAAATCACTCGTTCACAGGTTTCGCTGCCCAAATTGCCAGTCCTAGCCAATTACGACTCCGCTCCCAGTTATATCGAAATACGAACAGGGTGTATTAGGAGTAATGATGCGCTGCGACCAAAAATCGTCCCAATTTAGACCGGGGTATGAAATGGAAAAATAGACGAATCCATGAGCTTCTGGCGTGGCAGGTGCGTTCCAAGCTGGGATGTCCAATTTGCATAACTGGCAGAAGCCGACCGATTCACCGGCCCTGGATTCGTCACCGTCCTGCAAGCAAATCAGACATTCCTCATCCAATGAGTAACCCAACGTGCCCAGGTAGATTCCAAAAAAGCGATCGCCTCCGAGGGAGAAAAAGCCACCAATTCCCTCGCCGGTGAACAATCCCAGGAGGGTAAGGCGATCGTCGAAGATGGTGATAAACCCATCAATTCCCCCGCCGGTGAACAACCAGAAGAAGGCAGGGCGATCGCTCAGTGGCGACTCGAATTTCGTGATTTTCGGGTCAGGGAAGCGCCGGACCAACGGGTGTTTTTGAGGGGATGGCGCAACCGGGACCGGGCATTGCTGGAGAAAGTGAAGTAATTGAAACCCCCTCACTGAGGGGTTTTTTTATGGCAATCGCAACCAAGCCCCTCAGCCAGAGGGAATGGGCTTAGTCAGAGTGCATCCTAAATTGCCCCGTTTTTTGTCAGCAGCGCACTAGGAATCCGGTTGCGCCCCATCCTAATTTTGGCCTAAATTGGGTCGGGGTCGGAAATCAAAAAAGGCTCCTCCCCATAGAGAGCTTCTGTCGGTAGCAGCAGTTAGGCTGCATCATTCCTCAGAAATCAACCTCGGGAGATTCATCCTCTGGACATACTGGCCCCGGTGCATCTCCCGGTTTTTGCTGCTTCTGGGTGGGTTCCTCAAGTGTGTGTGCTTTTCTAAAAAAAAACTAGATGTGGGATTTTTTGCAAACCCCGACCGAGCTAAGACATGAGATAATTTAGTAATGCAGTAAGTAATGCAGTAAGTAATGCAGTAAGTAATGCAGGAAAATAGCAAAGATGGCAGTAATTATTACTTATGTAAACCAAAAGGGCGGATGCGCGAAAAGCACGACAGCCATACATTTCGCCTATTGGCTCAGTCAAAAGAAAAAGAAGCGAGTTTTAATTGTGGATGCTGACGCGCAGCGCTCTAGCTCCCAGTGGTGCGAGCGGATGGAGCCAGCGATCGCCTCACGAGTGCTGCAAAGCCCCGACGACCTGCTGGAGCAGTTGACCGATCTAGCGGTTAACGTTGACTACCTCGTTGTGGACGGACCAGCGGGACTCTCAGAAGCGACACGGGCGATATTAATGAGAGCAGACTTAGCTGTTGTTCCTGTACAGCCCTCCGGCATTGATGTCCAGTCAGCAGCCGATACTCTGCGGCTCATCAAACAGGCGCAATCTGTCCGACATGGGCCACCGCTGGCGGTGATGTTTTTGAGCCGTGCTGTGAAAGGCACTAAGTTAAAGGAGGAGGCATTGGAGCTGCTAGAGAAATTTTCACCGTTGGTAAAGCCTCTCAAGTCAGTGATTCACCAGAAGCAGGCGATCGCTGACACCTCTGGTCAAGCGGCCACTGTGTGGGGCTTACCTGGTCAGCCAGCCAAGGAAGCTGCGCGGGAATATGACAAGCTGTTCAAGGAAATTTTGGGAGGGCTGCCACAGTGAACAAGAAACGCAAGCCTCTAAATGATGCAGTGTCTCAGTTTGTCTTTGGTAGTGAAGACACACCTACGCCAACACCGCCAACACCGCCAACACCGATGGAATCCAAGCCCACTCAACAGGAACCTGATATCATGAGCAAACTACAAGCCCCAAAGAAAGAACCGACTATACGGTTCACCGTTGATATGTCCGAATCGCTGCACCGCAAACTCTCCATGCTTGCTGCTAGAACTGGCCGCAAGAAAGTGGATATTGTACGGATGCTGCTGGAAGAGGCACTCAAGGATGTGGAGGGGTAGTAGTGATGACTAAACTACCTCATGGATTACCAGCCGTTTCAAGTTAATGCAGTAGTGCAGTAAAAATGAGATAGTATGGATTGTGGATGGGGGCGATCACAGTGAGTTTGAGCAAAAGTTATGAGCCTCAATGAAGCGGATACTTGTCGCAAATATGTTTTGCCCAAGCTTCAAGAATGGGATACAGAACCTCATTTTTTGACAGAACAATATTACATTGATGCAGGGCGAATTTTGACGACTGGGAAAGTCCGCCGTCGCAAACGTAAATTTGCCGATTATCTTCTCTGTTACAGTCGCGATTTTCCTCTAGCTGTTGTTGAAGCCAAACGTAAATATAAACACGCTCAAGACGGGCTGCAACAAGCTAAAGATTACGCCGAACTTTTAGGGCTAAAGTTTGCTTATTCGACGAATGGGCAAAGCATTTATGAATTTGACTATACGACTGGGTTAATTACTAAAATGGACTCATTTCCCAGCCCTAATGAGTTATGGGTAAGGTTGAAACGATTTGAGGGACTGAGTGATGAAGTAGCAGAGGAACTGCTAACACCCTTTGATTTGACAGGTGGAAAAATCCCTCGTTATTACCAGCGCATCGCAATTCACCGAGTTATTCAAGCAATCTTCAGCCGCAAGAAGCGTTTATTACTAACCCTTGCCACTGGCACAGGCAAGACTACCGTTGCTTTTCAAATCTGCCAAATGTTGTGGAATTTGGGATGGAATGCCATCGGTGAACACCGCAAACCCAGGATTCTATTTTTAGCAGACCGAAATATCCTAGTTGATGACCCGATGCTCAAAGACTTCTCGGCTTTTCCAGAGGATATTATTCATAAAATCCAAGGGGAAGCCGTCAAAAGCCGCGAAATTTATTTTGCTATTTACCAGGCAATTGCTAAAGATAAAAATCACCCTGGTTTGTATCGAGAATATAGCTCAGGTTTCTTTGATTTTATTGTGGTTGATGAGTGTCACCGGGGCAGTGCGCGGGATGATAGCAACTGGCGCGAAATTCTTGAATATTTCCAACCAGCTTATCAGTTAGGGCTAACTGCTACACCCTTACGCGATGACAATGTTGATACTTACCAATATTTCAGCAACCCACTTTATACCTACTCCTTAGCCCAAGGTATTGAAGATGGATTTTTAGCACCTTATCGGGTGCATCGTGTCACCACCAGTTACGATGCTTTGGGGTGGCGACCTAACCCTGACGACCTTGACCGCTACGGGCGGACTATTCCTGATGAAGAGTACCAGACGGGCGATTTTGAGCGGGCCGTTGCTCTTAAAGTCAGGACAGGGGCGATTGCGCGACACATTACAGACTTCCTCAAGAAAACTGATCGTTTTGGCAAAACAATAGTGTTTTGTGTAGATGAAGAGCACGTTTTAGAAATGGAGGGAGCACTTAACAACCTCAACGCTGACTTGACGAAGCAATATCCCGACTACGTTTGTCGCGTTACTTCCGCCGCTGGCGATGCGGGCAAATCACTACTCTACAAGTTTAAAGACGTACTCACCCAGACACCCGCGATCGCTGTGACTTCCCGGCTGCTGACAACTGGTGTAGACATTCCCACCTGCAAAAACGTTGTCCTGGGGCGGGTTATCCGGTCGATGACTGACTTTAAGCAGATTGTCGGACGCGGCACTCGTGTAGATGAGGACAATGGCAAGCTGTTCTTCAACATCCTCGACTACACCCACAGCACCCGCTTGTTTGCCGATCCAGGCTTTGACGGTGAACCCGCTTTGATTGAGATTGAGGCGATGAACGATGAAGGGCAAACAGTTGAGGACAGTCAAGAAGTCATAAAGCCAGAAGCAGATGAAGTTGAACCGACTGAAGACGATGCCCCTCGTGGCTTTACTGGTGTGCCGGATGATAACAACACACCACCCCGCAAATACTACTTTGATGGCGGTCAATGCGAAGTCATCGGCAAAGTAGTTTATGAACTCGACCCCAACGGCAATCGGCTTCGCTCGTTCAAGCTGGTAGACTATACTAAAGAACAAGTCCGCATCCTCTACCGCTCTGCCCTGGAAATTCAGCAGCGGTGGGTAAAGCCAGAGGAGCGATCGCAGATTATTGACCAGTTAGCAGACAGAGGTATTGACTTTGAGGACTTGAAAGCTATTACAAATCAACCGGACGCTGACCCCTTTGATTTACTGTGCCACATTGCCTTTAATGCCCCGGTGATGACTTGCAAGCAACGAGCAGAACGGCTAAAACGTCAGAAAAAAGACTTCTTTGACCAATACAGTGCTGATGCTAAGGCAATTCTGGAAATTCTCCTCGACATTTACGCTCAAGGGGGGCCGCAGCAGTTGGTAATGCCAGCATCTCTGAAGGTGAAAGCAGTTGAACAATATGGCAACGTGCGGGAAATTGCTGGCTTATTTGGCGGGGCACATAAGTTAAAGCAGGCGGTAGAGCAGTTACAAGCCTTGTTGTATTCGGCTTAATAGAAGGAGAAATTATGGAATTTGACCGTACTCATTGCCGTATTTATGAGCCTGCTGGTGGTAGTGGAGAATTTTTAAAATTAGCCGCTCAACAGTTAGAATTAATCACTCAACAGAATGAGCATTTGAAGCAAGTTACGACTAACAAAAAATTAATCTCTTCAGACGTTCTTCCTCCAAATATCACTGCCAGAGAAATTGTAAAATTAATCTCTTCAGACTTTCTTCCTCAAAATATAACTGTCGGAGGTTTTTATAATAAAGAGTTTTTTAAAAAAGCGGATGTTATATTGTCTCATCCGTGGACTGAGCCTCCCAACGAAACCATCCGTAAACCAACAATTACGTCCAATAAACTGCACCCACAAAGAGAAGAACCCTGGATTTATATTTTAATTAATAGCCTTACATGGTTATCAGAACAAGGTAGAGGTGCTTTTTTTCTACCCATTACGTCTTTATTTTCTAACAAGGAGCGATACAAAGAAATCAGAAATTTATTTGTAGGTAATGACTCTATAAGCTGCATACTTACTCTACCCAATACTTTTAAATATTCTGAAGA
Organism: uncultured Laspinema sp.; assembly: GCA_964442465.1. Taxonomy (GTDB): domain Bacteria; phylum Cyanobacteriota; class Cyanobacteriia; order Cyanobacteriales; family Laspinemataceae; genus Laspinema. The sequence continues at coordinate 6,415 of CAYUEH010000056.1, forward strand.
TACTCCTGGTTGCATCTGGTTTCTAACTAAAAATAAGAACGAGCATGAAGGTATTGTTAGCCCTCAGCAAATCTTGTTTATTAATGGCAAAGAAATATTATTAAAAAAGCATCTTTCCAATGAAGGCAATGAGGGATTGCAAGAAAATTGCTGTGTAAATATAGAGGATCTGGTAGAAATAATAAATGAAATGAGGCGTGGTATTACGAGTGAAAAATATAAAAAGGTAGAAAGATTTTTCAAGTATGTTACACTTGAAGAAATTGCAACTAAAAATTATATATTAACATCAGAAGTGTACACAGGTTATGCAGAAAAGCCCAAGGTAGAATACGATTACGGTATAAATGGAATTAAAACAGCCGCTTTTTTCCAAGATAATGCTCTAGCTATAAGATTTGAGCGAGATTTGCTTAAGCAGAGTGAAAAAATTTTTAATTTAGAAAAACCTGGGATTTATATCCTTATTGGTAAACAGCAAGAGCCAGAAAACTCAAAATGTAACACTATATTATATATTGGAGAAACGGAGGAAATAATCCGTCGTCTCAAAGAGCATAACAAAGATCGGAAAAATACTTTTTGGAATTCTACTGTAATTCTTACTACTATAAATGATGAGTTTCCTTTAAATAAATCTGAATGCTGTTACTTAGAAACAAAACTATTGCAAATCTTAAAAGAAGTAGGAAAAGTGGTTGTCGTCAATAAAAGAAGTGGTAACTTAGAACGGAAAATCGCCAAAGAGTGGGAAATATATAGCCGACTAAATAAATATCTTTATTTACTTTCGGAGCTAGAAATAACATTGTTTAGACCTTAAAGCCATTAGAGCCAGAAGACTCAGAAAATATTATCAGCACTGGTTGTGCTTGAATGACCTATACTATTAGCCATGCCCAAACGCACTACATCTCAAACAAATAAACCCGTTACCACTGCCCAACGCCTCGGCAGCGTGATTAAGTCGGCGCGTGACATCATGCGAAAAGACAAGGGGATGAATGGGGAATTAGACCGCTTGCCCCAATTCACTTGGATTCTATTTCTCAAACTTTTAGATGATGCTGAGAAAGTCAGAGAAGAGGAAGCTTTTTTACAAGGAACACTTGATAAGTACAAACCGCTAATTGAATCGCCGTACCGTTGGCGAGATTGGGCGGCTGATGATGAAGGGATGAGCGGCGATGATTTGCTGAAATTCATTAACAATGATGAGGTAACGCTGCGGGACGGCACAAAAAGCCCTGGTTTGTTCGCTTATTTGCGGAGTCTTCAGAGTACAACTGGACGCGATCGCAAAGATGTCATCCGCCAAGTTTTTAATGATGTCACCAACCGCATGATTAGCGGTGCATTGCTGCGGGATGTGGTGAACAAGGTTAACGAGATTCACTTCGACAAATCCGAAGAAGTAAATATTCTCAGTAATCTCTACGAGTCCATGCTCAAAGAGATGCGGGACGCGGCGGGAGACTCTGGTGAGTTTTACACACCCCGCCCAGTGGTGCGGTTTATGGTAAAGGTGCTTAACCCGAAACTAGGCGAAACTATCCATGACCCCGCTTGTGGTACGGCTGGGTTTTTGGTGGAAGCTTACGAAAACCTTAAAGCACAATGTCAGCCGAAAGATTGGGGAATTTTGCAATCAAGTTTGTCTGGAATTGAAGCTAAACCTCTGCCGTTTATGCTGGCTCAAATGAATTTGCTCTTGCATGGTGTTGAATATCCAGACGTTGAGAGAAAAAATAGTTTAGCTAGGGCTATTAATCAGATTGGGGTTAAAGACCAAGTTGATATTATTCTGACTAATCCGCCTTTTGGTGGTGAAGAAGAAGCCAAAATTAAAGAAAATTTTCCCCCAGAAATGCAGACAAGCGAGACAGCGCTGTTATTTATACAGTTAATTATGCGCTTGCTCAAACGCCAGCCTAAACCGGGACGAGCGGGGATTGTCGTACCAAATGGTACTTTATTCGGCGCTGGTCTTTGTGCCAAAGTCAAAGAGAAGTTGCTGACAGAGTTTAATTTGCATACTATTGTTAGATTGCCTAACGGAGTCTTTGCACCTTATACGGGCATCCCAATCAATCTGGTATTTTTTGATGCTTCTGGTCCAACTGAGGATATTTGGTATTATGAGCTAACATTATCTGATGGTCGCAAAAATTACAGTAAGACTAAGCCCATTCAAGATGACGAGTTTAACAATTGCCTAGACTGGTGGAATAATCGTGAGGAAAGCGATCACACCTGGAAGTACCCCTTTAGGGAAACTTACGACCAAGCCAAGACAGAGGCTCAACCGCATTGGGATGCTGCTAGGGAAGCGGAGGCGCTCGCCAACCAGTACACCAAGAAAGCCAAGGAGCTAAACGGACAAATCCAAATGCTCAACGCTTCTACTCTAGACTTTGCACCTCCTAAACAAAACAAAGCCATTCGAGATCAGATTCAAGCGCTCAAGGGCGAGCAAACCGAAGCACGGGAAAAGGAAGAGGAGCAGCGCCTTATTGCTAAAGAGTCTCAGGTTAAGGGTGATACAATTTATTGGCCCATTTTTAATCTGGACAAGAAGAACCCAAACGCGCAGGATGATTTTGACCATCTGCCGCCAGAGCAATTAGTTGCTGATATTTGGGCGAAAGAGCAGCGGATTCTGGAGTTGCTTGTAGAAATTCGTAAAGATTTAGAAAGATGTTGAAAATGAAACCATTAAGTGCATCTGAAGAAAGATTCCTTAAAAATGCAGTAATTTTAGCCGCACAGTCCTTCGTCTTCCAAGCTCTTACGAAGCATTATGGTATTGGTATCCAATTGTTTAAACTGTGTAGCAAAATAGGAAGCGGTTCTACACCTAAAGGAGGAAAAGCTGTTTATGTTTCTGATGGAATACCATTTGTAAGAAGCCTGAATGTTCGCCAATATGAGTTTCAAGAGGAGAATTTGGTAAGAATTCCTCTTGAAATAAATGAAGTCATGTCAGGGACTCGTGTTTTTCCGGGTGATGTTTACTTGAATATTACTGGAGCTTCGATAGGTCGTTCTTGCTGTGCCCCAAAGAAATTATGCCCTGCAAATGTCAGCCAGCACGTCTGTATTATACGTCCAATTAGAGAGCTTTTGGACTCTTGCTTTTTGATGTACTGGCTCAATGACAGTGCTACTCAAGAAGAAATCAATACCATTCAGAAAGGCGCAACTCGGCAAGCTCTTACAAAACGACAAATTGAAAACTTTAGGCTGCCTGCTGTTCCTCTTGGCGAACAAAAAGAAGTAGCTGCGTTTCTTGAATCCGTGAGGCTTGGAAAAAATTATCGTGAAATTAAACTGCCCTTTCACCTTCATCACATTACACCTGCTATCGCGCGGATAGAGGAACTGGCTGGGAAGGTGGAGGAGGCACGGGGGCTGCGACGGCAGAGTGCTGAGGAGGCTGAGGCATTATTAATTGCTAATCGAGCCAAGGTTTTTCAAGAAGTCTCTAAAAAACAAATAACTCATTTTAATAAAGTAGCAACTCTTGAGCGAGGCAAATTCTCACACCGTCCAAGGAATGATCCTCGTTTTTTTGGAGGTGAACATCCTTGGATTCAAATTGCAGAGATAGAAAGTTCTGGCAAATACATTTCTGATTGGTCACAGACGCTCAATGATGAGGGGCTGGCAATAAGTCGAAAGTTTCCTAAAGGAACATTGCTAATTAGCATTGCTGCAACTATTGGGGCTGTGGGAATTTTAGATTTTGACTGTTGTATCCCTGATAGTATTGTTGCTATAACTCCCCACCTGGGTATTGAAACTGAATATATTTACCATTATTTATGTTATCTCCGTAGCAATCTTGAACAAATTGCCCCACAAAATGCCCAAAAAAATATAAATTTGAATATTCTTAAACCATTACCTATTCCAAAATTACCTCCTAGTGAACAGCGTCGCATTGTCGCCCACCTCGACGACCTCCAAGCAAAAGTAGACGCCCTTAAGCGCCTGCAAGCCGAAACCGCAGCCGAACTGGATGCCCTACTGCCATCTATTCTTGACAAAGCGTTCAAGGGCGAACTGTAGCTATCTAGCAACAGTCGGCTAAACCTAGTTTATGGAACTTTACCCAGCATCATCAAACAAAAATGCAGAGTTTTGCGTTTTCTCACCCGGCAGCATCACCCGCTCCGGGGTAAAGCCGAGATACGCGCAAAACCTGACATGATGTAAAGTTTTGTAAAGAAACCGTAAACCCAACTTGAATTCGCGCCCCTCTGAACACCAGCGTCATCTCGTGATTCCCGCAAGTGGCATCACATCCAAATCAATCAGGTAATCCCCAAAGCGCTTGATTTGACGGGTCATGTAAGGACTTAAAGGTGCAGATTCATCCACCGGCACGAGTTCACCGGCGATCGACAAGCCAAATTAAGGATTTTGCCGCCCCTGCCACTGAGGAGTCTGGATTAGACCGGCGAAAATCTGCTTTAGTGGGTTCGTTCCATTCGACGGTCAGTTTACTATCATAAAAAATCGATTTTTTATGACTGTAAGTGGCTTGGCACGGAATAGACATGGAAATATATCAAAAATCGCCGATTCTAACCCGACCTTTGAAATCTAGACCGCTACTTGAACACCAGCGCTCGCCACTGCCCGAGGCTGAGGAAGTCGCCGCCCCCCACAGATGACCGACAGGAATGGTATCCTTAATCCAGGTTGGTGCAAAAGTACACAGAGGTCTCAACAACCTCTAATCCCTTGCAGGGATTGAAACGTACCATACCAACCGACTTCCTTAACAACCCCTAATCCCTTTCAGGGATGAAAAACATAACGGGCTTCCGAGCGCGTACATTCGTAACGACTCAAAGCCCGGATTAAAACGAACTCCTGCGATCGCACCGGCGCGGGTCAGATAACTGTCGGCAACCCAACCGCCATCACCGCTCCACCTGGTGAAATAACTCCCCGCGCTTCTCCCAACGAATCAAAGCTGGGTCACGACTGCGGCTCCACTTTTTAAAATCCTCGACACCTTGGGTCACCGCTTCGCCAACTTCCTGGGGTGTCACCTTCAATCGTTCCGCCAGTTCCACCGTGGTCAGTGCCTTGGGCTTAATCGGTTCAGACATCATCGGGGTTTGGCTCCGTCCCCTGCCGCCTCTGCCCCCGGAACTCAGCACCGCCTCCACCACCGCCACCCGTTGCTGTAACTGGACCAGTTGCCCTCGCAGCGATTCGAGTTCGGGATTCTGCTGTCTGCCATCAAAGAACTCGCGCAAGATTTGGACCAGGGCCGCACTCTCCCCCAAGTTTTCCTCCTCCATGTACTGCCGGAGCCGGTTGTGGTACTCCACCGGCAAATAGCCCACAATCCGTTTCGTTGGTGCTGCCATGCTTATTCCGTGCTGTAAAAGTGCCGTAGTCTCCCATCATACCGCCACGGGATAGCGTTGATGTCCGTGCCCTACGCGGCATATTTGCGGCATGGCCCCCAATTGGGTTAAACCTTCTAGCTTGGTGGTTTCTGGCGGGCGAGACTAACGGAAATAGTGCTTTACCTGAGCGTGGAAATCTACGATAGTAAATCGATTTTTCCTTGTTGTTAATAAGCAATCATTACCAAGACAAAAGCCCACAAGAATGCGATCCTTGTGGGCTTTTGCTAATTAAACTGTTAAACCACAGTGAAAGATTTCCCTGTTTCCTGTAACCCCTCAGTTTCTCTACGCTTTAACTGAGCTCTCAAATCTTCTATTTTTCGAGCGTTATCCAAGCTATAATAGCGCTCTCCACAAAGCTGGCAAACCAAAGCCTCAAGAGTCAATGTGGCTGTATCACCGCCCCCTTGGACAATCTTGGTTACAGTTTCTTGCCTTACCTCGCCTCCGCAGATGGGACATAGATCAATTGGTTTCATTATTTTTTCCTCGTGCGAAAATCATCCCACTTTTCTGGGTCTGGATAATATGCAGTAATTAAAATTGCAAAACCAGTATTAGAATTAAATGCCCAAACACTATGAATTGGTTCATTGTTCTGGTTAAAGCTACAAATTAAGCAAGAAGGAAAGGGCCTAGGATTAGGTGGATACTCCTCTAAAAGCTCACCTTCTTTCAAATTTTCTAATAATTCTAATAGCCTAATATTTCTTTCATTTAGCCTGTCAGAAGCATGATCTGTGACCAATAAATTGTAACTTTCGACTGCTTGCACAATTTCGTTTTTCATAAGATTGGTTGAAGTTTGGGCGGTGGTAGTGTAGTGATGTATGCATGATTTCCTTGCCTCGGGTTTGCTGATGCTTTGGGTAGGGTAATTAAGCGCTTTAAACGCTATCAAAGAAATATACCAAAATTTGCGATATTAGTATATTCCTAATACAGTTATAGCAGATTTTTCCAAATATGAGTTTTATGCTCACAAAATAAATTCCTATTACAGAATGCTGTAGGGTCCTGGAATTGGGGGCTAACGCTAAAAAAATAAAGCTTTGCCATAGCGTCATAGTTTCGCCAGAAGCCCCCTAGCTATGCGACTATCAAGATATCCCCAGTCGCACTGGAGAGTGGATCCATGAGTTTATTAATAGAATCTGTCGAACATCCGCATCCGTTGGCACTGGTTGAGCCGTTGCCGCTCACCCGCCATCCCGCTGCGGTTTATTTGAGTCAGATTTCTTCTAGCAGCAGTCGCACGATGGGTCACAATCTCAATTGGTGCGCCAGAATTTTGACGGGTGGTCAGTGCGATCGCCTAACGCTAGATTGGGCCAAGTTGCGCTACGAACACACGGCAGCCCTGCGCTCGATTTTGCTCGAAACTCACCCACCGTCAACAGGGAATTTAAAGTTGACTGCGGTCAAGCAAGTGCTCAAGGCGGCCCGTAAACTCCGGCTGATGGATGCTGACGACTACGAGGATGCCATCTCAATTGACCGGATTCATGGGGATAGTCCGTTACGCGGTCGGTTGTTGAAGCCGGAGGAAATCCAAGCCCTGGTGAAAGTTTGTATTGAATCAGAGACGGCCATTGGGACTCGGGATGCTTCTGCGATCGCCTGTTTCTGTGCCGGACTCCGACGCTCGGAAGTGGCAGGGCTGGATTACGGCGATTGTGATTTCACCACCGGCGGCATTTTTGTTCGCGAAGGCAAAGGGAAAAAACACCGCCAAGCCTATCTGGTTCCGGGTGGGTTGGAGTTGCTGCAAAACTGGATTAATCTGCGAGGACGTAGAGCCGGAGCGCTTTTCTATGAGTGCAAGTGGTGGGGGGAAATTGTCCCCGAGCGGATTACGAGTGAGGCGATCGCTCTACGGTTGCAAGAATGGGGGAAAGTTACTGGGTTGGAATCCTTTTCCGCCCATGATTTCCGGCGCACGTTTATCTCGAACCTGTTGGATAAAGGAGTGGATATCGCCACGGTGCAGCAGCTTGCGGGTCATAGCAATATCGAAACCACCGCCCGATATGACCGCCGGGGGGAAGAAAGGAAATGGGCAGCGGTGCAGAAGTTGGGTTTTTGAGCCGGTCGGTCATCACAGCAACCGGGTCAATTTCACAGAGAGTTTCCCTCGGTAGGGAGGGATTTCTAGGTAAACCCCTTGTCCTGCCTGGGTTCGGGTATTCAGTTGGCTATTATTGTCTTTCCAGGGTAGTCAACGCAGAGCTAATTGAGTGAACTGGTTTTCCTATTGTTTTTCTAAGCAATGCTGTCCTCCCGCAAAGCCATAGCCCAGAGGTTCACTGGCCCACCCATATAGAATCTGGGTGGTCAAATCACTTCCCCAGCGAGTGGAGAACCAAAGAGGGCTGTGGGTACTACCTGGATCTCTCCAGCTTCGGTTAAGCCTCACTTCGCCACAACAATCCCTGGTGTTCCCAACTAACTTCCCCAGCGAGTGGGGAGAGTAATCTCCTTTAGATAGGTACTCTGGTTATAGAGAAGGTACTCAAATTTTCGCTTCTATATTCTTCCCTACCTAAAGGTTTCCAACTAACTTCCCCAGCGAGTGGGGAGATCTGAGGATCACTGCCCCTCCTTATGCTAGGACCGATACGATTCTAGTTAGCTACAACATTCTCTAAGGAAGTGAGCACCGTAGAGGTATCTCAATTGGTTCAGGGTCTGATCCGGTTTCCCGCAATCAGTCATCCCCAACTGACCTAAGCACAGGTTTTGAGTTTAGATCGACTCAGATCTGACTTCAGCTTACACCCAATTAACTTCCCCAGGGATTGGGGAGGCTCTCTCTACGGTACTAACTCCGCTAGAAGTTTTCGAGTAGAGAAAGTTTTTAATTAATTTCCCCAAGGAGTGGGGATGTCTCTAAATAGTGTACTTTATTCCACTAATCGAGATTCCCTTTTCCCTTCCCCAAGGATTGGGGAGGCTCTCTCTACTGTACTAACTCCGCTAGAAGTTTTCGAGTAGAGAAAGTTTTTAATTAATTTCCCCAAGGAGTGGGGATGTCTCTAAATAGTGTACTTTATTCCACTAATCGAGATTCCCTTTTCCCTTCCCCAAGGATTGGGGAGATATTTTATTGTAACCCTTGTCGGAAGCGGAGTCCACAGGCGCTTTCCGAAACTAGGGATTTTGTTGTTACACTGACCATCTGAGGGAAAAAGTCAAAAGCGCTTACAGCCTTACAGGGCAAGGCTGCGAGGCTCCCGATGAGTTTTGGTCATTTCAGCAATTTTGGTCCAGCCTCGCAACCGACCGGGAATATTTTCACTCAGACCCGATAAATCCCTTTTAATTCAGGGTCTAAAAGTTCAAGTTCATCGCACTGACCTGCTGCCCGCTATGACCGGCTGGGTGCAGAAGTTGGGTTTTTGAATTGGTTATGGGCAACCGAGTCAATTTCCCAGATTTTCCCTCGGTAGGGAGGGATGAGGGTTCAAATAAGCGCAGCCAGATATGCCACTCCCTTGGAGTTTTCCTCGGTAAGGAGGGATGGGGGTGCAAAACCTTTGTCCTGCCTGGGTTCTGTTATCCCAGTTGTCCCCAGTTGGCTATTATTGTCTTTCCAGGGTCGTCAGGCACAGCGAGGTTGAGTCGCGGTTTCATTTTTTGGTTGCTTCTCAACGGAGGCGAGCGGCTCGACTCAAGGCAATAGCCACACGGAACCCAATCCGAAAAACTTCGGTGATTCTGAACTAAAATGGGCAATTTTCGTTATCATACTAGCAAAGAAAAACCCGCCTAAACAATGAGCGCTA
>CAYUEH010000057.1:0-13843 GCA_964442465.1 uncultured Laspinema sp.
TGCATATCTTCAAATCCAGGTGCGTAGGCTTGCCCATAAGGAATCGTTTGAATTTCAGACGCCCTGTTATTTCCTGTAGTTCCCACCCGATCAATAATCCGCTGGGCTAAATCTAAAATTGTAATTTCCTGTTGTGACCCTACATTAAAAACTTCTCCAATGGCTTCGGAAGACTCGGCGAGGCCAATCAGTGCTTTGACTGCATCTTCCACATGGAGGAAGCAGCGGGACTGCTGGCCATCTCCATATACAGTGAGGGGTTCTCCCTGGAGGGCTTGCTGGATCAAGCGGGGAATCACCATGCCATAGCGTCCGGTTTGTCGGGGTCCGACGGTATTGAACAGACGGGCGATCGCCACGGGCAGTCCTTTCTCGTGATAATAGGCCAATGCTAAAAATTCATCTACCATCTTCGAGGCTGCATACCCCCATCGATTGCGACTGGTTGGTCCGAGTACCACATCATCATCTTCTCGGAATGGAATACTATGCCCTTTACCATAGACTTCTGAGGTGGAGGCAATGACGACTTTGGCCCGATACCGATTTGCCGTTTCTAGGACTTTCTCGGTACCCATGATATTCGTCTGAATGGTCTGTACGGGATTTTCTACCACCAGTTTGACGCCCACGGCTGCGGCTAAATGAATGATGATATCCGCTTCTGATGCCAGTCGGTCCAACACCATGTCATTGGTGATGTCAGCGTAGGCAAAGTGAAAGTCAGGGCGATCTAGTAAGTGGCGAATATTCTCGATACTTCCCGTTGATAAATTATCGATAACTCGCACGGGAGAGCCTTTAGCTAATAAGGCTTCTGCTAGGTGAGACCCAATGAATCCTGCGCCTCCCGTAATCAAATAGGTGGGATGTTGTCCTCGTCCAAAATGTTGGTTTGGCATTTTAAGTTACTCGATTTAGTGTTGATTTTTAAGGAACCCTGGGGTATTTTTGTTGGTTATACAGAAGCTAGGATGCGAATCAGGGAATTTTCAAAGAATGTTCTTTCCCGTCTAAGTATGGGCGATGAAATGTAAAGCCCAATATTTATTGTGAATGGACTCGGTTTTCATCAGGTGCATAGTAGCGCTGATAGTAGTTATAGGAAGTCGGCAGATATTGTTTAACGCCATTGGCGACTAGGCCCAGCACTGGGGTGCGAGACATTTTTAATCCATCAAAAACTTCTCGTAAAATGGCCCGATCGCCTTTACCCATGCCGATCACCATGACTAAACCATCGGTATGAGGCGCTAAAAACTTAGCATCGGAAATGGCCCCTAATGGAGGGGTATCAAAAATCACTAAGTCAAAACTTGTTTTAAACTCGTCAATTAATTGTTTCATGCGTTGAGAGGAAAGCAGGCGAGCTGGATCTGGGGGGATTTGTCCTGCGGTTAAAACATATAAATTCTGATTAATTGCCGACTGCTGAATACTATCCTGAGCATTGAGAGAATCCGTGGAAATCAAATTACTTAATCCCCAGACATTGGGTAGATCCATGCGGTGGTCAATTTGAGGACGACGTAAATCTGCATCCACTAATAAAACCCGATTTCCCATTGCTGATGCGGCTTCAGCCAGTTTCATTGAAATTGTGGTCTTCCCTTCTGCTGGTAATGTAGAGCTAATAACGATGGACTTTAGGGGTCGATCCGGACTCATAAAATAGAGGTCGGCATGGAGAGAACGGAAGGCTTCAAAAAACCGAGAAAATAGGTAGCCCCCAGATGCTTGAACCAGGTTCTCTCCATCGGAGATCGTTACCCTCTCTTTCAGGTCTTTCTCAAAGGGAATGGTTCCTAAGATGGGGAAGCCCATATAATCTTTGATATCTTCAACGGAATGGAATTTTGTATCCAGTTTCTCCGCTAATAAAGCTGCTCCAATTCCTGCCATTAAGCCCGCAATCACCCCTAAGAGTAAACTCCGCGACAAGTTGGGGGAAATTGGAACAGTACCAACTTCGGGTTGAGCAATCAGTTGCCAAGGCAGGGCTTTTTGAGCGGATTCAATTTGAAGATTTTCTCGAACTGCTAAAAATCGATTTAAACTTTCCGTTCCTAATTCGAGTTCTCGCTGTAAGTCCGTGTATTGACGCATCAACGTCGCTTGTTCTTGCATTTGCTGTTGCACAATGGTTTCGGCTTGAGCGATCGCCCATTGTCTCGCCCGAGTCATTTCCATCAAATTGACGGTTTCTATCAGCTGTCCAGTCAAATCGCTCCGCAGTGAGTTAGGAGTGGATAATCCGCGAATATCTCCCCGAATTTGAGAGACGTTTGGCCCAAGAACTACTAGAGCTTCCTCTTGCAATAAAGGTAATAAACTATTTCGTTCATCAATCAAAGCTTGCATAGCTGGACTTTGCACCGTAAACCGAGTAGACTCTTCCGCCAGTTTGGCTTCAATTTCATGAAACCGATTCAACAAATCTTGATAGCGCGGTGCCTCACTGAGGGAGGTTGCTAACATCGCTTGTTCTAATTCCAACCCTAACTGCCCCCTTAATTTTCCGTAGAGGGCTTGCGCTTGCACGAGTTGGGATTCAGTCGCTTGTCTTTCTTGGACCAAACTTCCAATCTGCTGAGATAAAATCTGTCCGCTTTGTCCGGGGTCGATTAGGTTATAATGCTGGCGAAATTGTTCTAAGTATTCTTGAAGGGTATCGACTCTCTGTTGCAGCCGAGGCAACTGGGTTTCAACAAATTCCAAGCCTTGACGTAAGGTTGTTTGCTGCTCCATTTCAGAATAATGAATGTAGCCCGTTGCCAACTCTTTTAAGATCAGTTTAATTTTTTCGGGATCCGTGTCTTGATAGCGAATATCTAATATTTTTGTTAATTTCCGTCTTTGGATGCTTAAATTAGCGAGAAATTCGCTAAACTCAACTTCCGGATAATTTTGTTGAATATTGTTGAAAACAGGCTGGATAACTGGACCACTTAAAAGCACTTCAATTTGAGTTTCATAATCTAAGCTTTCTCCTTGTCCACTATTTCGAGTTAGAGCTTGATTAAGTTGTTCAAGGTTGTCCTGCCCTTTAATCGGTTCAACTAACAATCTAAAATTTCCTTCATAAATCGGAGTTTGGGTCAAGACCTTCACCAAAACGCCACAAGCTACAGCAATGCTGACTCCGGCAAACACAAAAATCCGGCGACGGGCAACGGAGATCAGATGTCGAAGATTTAGGGCATCAGCATCATCATTGAGCGGAGGTAATATCGGTGGAGGTAAAGGAGTTTGACCGGAAGGGGATGGCCCATTCAACTGCGGAAAGAAAGGTGGAGAGTTACCATCGATATCCATGATTTCAACGTCAGGAATAACTAAAAGAGTGAGCAACGTCAGATTTTTTGATTTTTATCAGCGATCCATCATTGGAAATCCCCCAAATCCCTAACCTCTGGGTTAGAGATGGGTGGTATTTTACTGGGAGCTTTCTTCGTTCTCAAAAGGACAGTCCAAATTCCCGCCCACTTGAATAATGAAATCATCAAAATCCCGGTCATCTAATTCCAGATCAACTAATAAAGAACCTGTGTCATCCCAGTATAAGGCCACTCCTCCGGTTCCCAGAGTAGAAAAGTCCCCTTCAAATCTGAGCTGCTTATTTTCTCCGGGATTTTGACTATTCATCGAATAGAGAATTCCCGCAGGACGACCATTTAAAGTAGATTCTAGGTAAAACATATAAGGGGTATTGGCCTGGAATTGAAAGGCTACTAAGGGTTGAGGAACGGTGTTGCCTGGAGTTCCTCTAAAATCATTGCTAATTCCCTCGCGAGCGTTATCCTGGTAGGTAGATTCCGCTTCAACACTTTGTACTGTATCGGCAGGTTTGACTTCGACCAGGAGAGGGGTTTTCTCTCCGGTTTGTAAATTCACGACCCCAAAGGTTGATTGATAAGCGCCGTTGGATTCGATAAATTCAAACTCGACAATGGTCTCTGCGTCAAACAGGATGCTCCGATTATCAAATAGATTTTCACCCGTTGCTTTGACTGATATGGGATTGAGTAAAACAAGGGCGGACAAAGAAGCAACTGCCCCTAAGAACAGGCTGGTTCTGAACCCGATTTCACCTAGCATAGCACAGTTCCTTTTTACTACCAAGTTCTTAAATTCTGAAGTGCCTTAAGTCGTTCTTCTTCAGGAATGTCCAGAAGACTTAAGAATGTTTTCGTTTCTTCCAGTAATCGGTTGTATTGAGTACATTCTGAACTAATGCAAATGCCAGAATTGTCTCGGGGTCTTCTGCTAAAGCGCCGGGGAAGATTCTCGGCTCGTTCTACAGAAGCAACACAAGCTGAATAGGCCTCTTGTAAGGCTTGATAGAGCTCTTGCGCTTGAATTAAAGTTTGGGGATCAAGTTGGCTTTCAATGTCAAAGATAGGGGCGGTATTATTCCAACTATTCGTTCCGGTGCTATCTGACTGCTGTGGGGGATTTGCCAGAGCGCTGACAATCCAAAATACAGTTCCTACGGTAGATGCGACGATCGCCCCTTTGATTCTGATGTTAACCATAACCACTGCTCCTTATTTCACTGCCTAAAATCTCCAGCCTAAACCTGCCCCTAAAACAAATCTTGGTCCATCCCCCGCCCCAGCTAAATCTCGCACCGCTGGGGTAATCACAAAGGGAATATTTTTAAAGGGGGCGATGGAAGCACCGACAGCTAAATCTTGTCCAGTCCATTCGGCAATCACACTCACAGGTTCTACCACTCGCACGGCCATACTTCCAAATACATTAATGCCATTGCGATCGTCTTCGAGGGCATCTTCGCTTTGGAATTGTCCATTCCCCACCCCAGCGGTAATGGCAATCCGACTTAACGGGGAAGAGAGGGATTCTTGGGTATGAATTATTTTCGTAACTGTCCCATAAAGTGAGTTTTCAAATCCATCATCTTCTCCCAGGAATAGAAACCCATTCCATCCGGCAGCGATCGCCCAATCATTGGCAAATTGACGATGGACTTTGACATTAAAGCCGCCGGTACCGATATCGCGATTGTTCCCAAAGACACTGGCTACGGTATAGCTGAGTTCTACCCCAAGGAGATCCCGAGCATCGCCAAACCCAAAGCCAATGGCGACAGCTCCATCACTATTGTCAACAAAGCGGGTGCGAGATTGATAGGTCGCGGAAATATACCCGGTGTTGCGATCTGCGCCATATCCGGTGGGATTGAAGATACTCAGAGCCGGTGAAGCGTGGATACTGGGCTGAATTTCAGCGCTTTCTTCAAGTTGCTGTACCTGCTCTTGGATTACTTGAATTCCTCGGGGATCGGGTCGATAGAAGGGGGTTGGGTTGGCCGATCGCCCGGGGGTGGAACTGCCTGGGGATTGGACGAGTGCGATCGCAGGTGCGGGATTGTTCGCTTCCCCTGAGTCTATGGGTAATAAATCTCTCGCACTTCCTAGTCTTACAGAATCCCTTTCTTGAACCACTTGGGGAACCTGAATCGGAATTGACTCGGTAGCGATCGCCACAGAGTTTACCGGAGGGGGGGTAAGCTGCGGCAGCGCTAACTCCTGACCCCGGTCCGATTGAACAGCGGCTGGAATCTCAATCCGGGGTTGAATCCATTTCGGGGTCGCCGGAACTGCGACGATTTCAGAAAAGGAATTGTCTGGATGTTCCTGGACTGACACCCAAGTTATAGGCTGGTCGGGACTCACATTTTCTACTTTAACTCTGGGTTGCTCCCTAATTTCTGTAACCACAGGGGTGACAGGTGCAGCCGCAAGACTGGGAGAAACTCCACGCTCCTGTATTGCCAGGGGGGCTCTGGGTGGCGGTGAATATCTAGGCACGGAACCTGGCGATCGCAAAGGCTGAGAAGCCATTTGCTGGGGAGGTGCAACATTTGCCCAAGGAGATGCGGCACTAAACTCAGGAATGAACAAGGGAGAGCGACTAGGGCCTTCTAAACGCAGTTCCCGAAAAGTTTCCCCAGCTTGTGGCAGGGGTTGGCCCTCAGAGGGTTCAATCCTAGCGATCGCCGTGGATGCGATCGGATATGGGTCAATCTCCGGGGAATTTTCTGGCGCAGAAGGGGTAATTTCAGTGGCTGGTGTTTCTACCAATGTTGCATCTTCAGTCTTTTGTGTCCGGGGTATTTCATCCGGTTTCAAAGTCAGGGCCAGGTTCGCATTAGCGCGATCGGCACTTTCAGTATTAGACATTGCAGTTGCCAAAAACGCAACTGTAAATAATGAAGCTGTTGCTAGTACAAGTCTCATAAGCTCAAGGGTTCTGTTAATTGAAGATAAATAAGAGACGCCTGACAGACCCACAAAATTAAAGATGAAAACCCAGATGAATATTGAATGATACTGTTTGCTATGAGTTTAATTATTGACTCATACAGGGTAGAGTCCCTAGCTCCGGAAATGTTCCAGTTCATGAAAATAAATGGACGTTCGTTACCTTTGATACAATTCAATATTTACTCTTAAAGATGGGTTTAAAATCTTTAGTCAAAGTTTAAATTCGAGGTCAAACCCGGGCTTTTATTTTATAACAATCTTTGCAGGATTTAGACCTCACCCCGTCCCCTCTCCCGTTCTGGGCCGCCAACGTTTGGGGGCAGGTGAACATCCGAGGGAATCTAAACATATTACAAATCCTGCAAGGAATGCTATCGGGAGAATTCATGAATTTCCGATACTCGACATCGCCCGATCTGGAACTCCTGACTCTAAATCCTGTAACGATTCCATCAGATTTACTGAGAAATTCTAACAAGAGAGGCTCTGGGTCGGAAAATCTCGTTCAAGGATCAAATGATAATCCTTCCCGTGGCAATCATTAGCTTAATTTACTCAAGTGTTCATGAGTTATCCTCAGACAATAAAAGAGTCAGTTTTTTCAACAATTCTTCTATTTCAGCTCGCTTATGTGGATTATTCCATGCCTTAAAGTGGCTGAAGCGTTTAGAAATCCGGTCTATTTCCGTTTGTAACGGGTCTTTTTCTTTAGAGAGTTTATTTTCTTTGACTATTTTTTGCACTTGTCGCAGGGAGAGGGACTGAGCGATGGTTGCTTCTAGGAGTGCCACCCGTTCCTCCTCAGACTCCAACTTAGCAATTTCCTTGGCTTTAGTGTATTCGATGCGACCCTGGCGTAACGCTTCCAGAATTTCCGGAGACAGTTTAAGCAGGGGCAGTCTGTGAGTTCTAAAGGCTTCAAAAGAGAGGCGGCCAATGCTTTGAAAAACTGTTTCAATCACTTGCTGATATTCCTGGCGGACAGCGCTGTCCGCCAACCCTCTTTTCGCTTTAGCCATTTTATTGAGTAAAGATATTACTGATTGTCTGTCAGTTTGTAACTTTAGTTCCAGCAGTTGCAAAATTCCCTCAGTTTCTTCAACGGGGTTCAAATCTTCCCGTTGTAAGTTTTCCATGAGAGCGTACTGGAGAACTTCGATGTCGGTGAGGGTTTGGATGACAACGGGCACTTCACTGAGTCCCGCTGCTTTGGCTGCTTTATATCGGCGTTCCCCCGCTACTAATTCATAACGGCTTTCTCCAATAGGCCGCACGATAATTGGATGAAGCACTCCATGTTGTTTGACACTCTTGGTCAGTTCGGCCATTGCAGTTTCATCGAAGTAGCTTCGGGGTTGGAACTGCGAACGGGAAAGTTGGCTAATTTGAAGTTTTTCAGAAGCAGGGCAATTTTGATGAGAAAGATAGGGAATATTTTGTGGGTCCATGTTGCTGTTATAAATTGAGTGGTAATCAGTTAACAACGGTTGAGTCTATGCCATGACTTAAGGTACATCCGGCCAGTAGCTGCAAGAGTCAGCTAGACTGACTGACTTGACTAGACCTCTTGCAAAATTCCGGATTGATCCCCCCAACCCCCCCTTCTTAAGGGGGGCTTAAAACAATTCGGCAAGAAGTCTACTGACTGGGGGACTATTCTTTTACCCGGTTGGGATGAGTTTTTGTTTGACAGAGCACGCAGATAAATACAAGATCTTTTCAGACTAGATCTCCGGTCGTCCGGACAGTTTTAGAAAAATAACTATTTAGACATCGCTGACCTACTTTTTGACATCGAGCTTGGCTGGCTTGGTTCCTACTGATTTAGGATCATCATATAAAATTACTGGACAGAGGGTTGTTGTATAAAATAATCTTATCCTAACTCACTTAAAATTATTTTGCTATAGCAATCCTTGCAGGATTTGTGCCCTCACCCCTAGCCGCTCTCCCTTGAAGGGCCGCCAATGGTTGGGGGCCGACGACGTCTTCCACAACGGCACTTCATGAGTGCTATATTTGCTGGAATAATAGTTGTACACAACAATAGTTGGGCGTCAAAAAGTAATTTATTTATTTTGTACAACCAGATATTTTATCGATCAATCTAAATGTCAATTAATAATTACATGGATAAATAACCCTATTTTATGCTGATTAATCTTTTGACTTTCTCAAAAGATTAATATTATTTTTTATGATTATCTTAGGAAGGATGTCTATAAAGGTTTTATTTGTACAAAAATATGAATCACTATTTTAAGATTTTATTCTGTAATTAATATCCTCATGAAGTGTACGGTTTATGAAACTTGGGAATAATGGTGAGTAGGGTTCTGGGGTTCTGAGGGAGAGGAAATGTTGGAACAATAACACCAATACCTATCAAAATGGCTGTGCTTCGATCGCTCGGATTGAGATTTTAACTCCCGCAACCCCTGTCAAGGAGCATCTATAGAGCGAGATAGCGAGCAGAATTGTCTGACTCCTACGATACCATTGAACTGGCATTACTAAGACCGATCGCCAGAGAAAACCCGCCATTTTTTTAGGATCCGGAGGGGTAAAACCCCTTCGGATCCTAACCCATCGGCACCGTCAAAAGTATTCCGGTTCAGAAACCCGGTTCTAGGAGGGCTCGTGGGGACTTTCACCCCTATTTATCTCTTCTAGAACCGGGTGATATCCCCTCATGCTCACGGATACCCGAGACTCCTTCTACCTGGGTGGAGAAGAGGCGATCGCCCCTCCAAGGTACAGTTACCTTGAGAAAAGTGAAAAAATCTTTAGTCCCCCTCCATCTCATGGTTTAATAAGTAACTGTAACCCTTTGCCTGTAGATTCTTTTCCCAGTCAACCTCAGTCCTTAATTGGCAATACACATTTGGAGGCCAATATGAAAAATTTACAGTTGCTCGATGAAACTATTCGCAACTTAGAGCAGGAAGCCAATCTAACGCGCATTAAAAAATTAATGCTTTGTCTATGTCAGGGAAGATGGGAAAATAATGCGGACTTACTGGCGGCTTTGAATTTACGGGACCTAATTATTGAAGTCTGCGAAGTAACCGGGACTCTAGACAATCTTAAATTTTCTTTAGATGGAATAGTCAGCAATATTAATAAACCGCAACAATATGCCTTGGTTGCTAAACTTTTAATTTCCACTCTCGGCAAATTTTATGAGGAGGGTTCAACCCAGTCCGGATTATCGGATTTTCCACCCCCTCCGGATCTAGCGAACACCCTAGTCATTGTATCTGATTTGACCAATGAGACTGAATTTGACCAGCCGAATCCCCCTGAATCCCTGAGTCAGATTCCACGAGAAAAAATCTTTGATTTGCGGCTCAAAGTCGTTCAGCACACGAGTCCATTACGGGCAAAAATCCTGATATTCTCGGCACTCGATCGCCTCTTTGAATTTAATCGGGATGAAGACTGGCTCAACTTGAAAAAAATCCAGCTAGACGAACTGTTACAGCAAGTTTATGAACTCTGTCCCAGCGCTCAAGCCCTGGAGTCTCACTTGTATGAAACCGCCAAAAACCTCCCGGAAGCGGATGAAAACTATCAATCGGCTGGGGTGATTGTGCAGTATATGACGCCGTTATATTCCCCAATCGGACAACTCCCCTCCCTGCCGGAGGCGATCGCACCGGGGAGCGATCGCTGGAATGCTGCACCTCGGATAGAGGGAACCGAAGAAAACAGCAGTGCTAGTCAAGGCTTCATCCCGGATGATGATGACGATAACGATTACAGTGAGATTATGGAGGAAAGCCAGGACAATAGCGATATATTGAGCGAAGTATTACCGTCCATCACCGGGAATTCCGGGAGTCTCAACGGCAGCGATCGCAAATTTTCGTTAAGCGCCCTCAAAAAAATCGATCCCGTTCAACAAAAACAAGAACTGGAGAAAAAACTAAATCTTAAAGTCAACCAGAGTGTGGAAGAAATTGTGCAATTTATTGAAAATCGCTTAAATCATCTGGAACAGGAAATTAGCGAGGAACTCGAACCCCTGGACATTGAAGATGGAATTTCCGTCAAATATGAAACAATGGGAGATTTAATCACCCAAGTCAAACAGGCTACTTCTCAATTCCTAGAACTTCTGATAAACTTAGAAGAAGCCGAAAGAAACCAACCCATTGAACGAGAAGATAACTCGGGGTCTTAAAGACCGATCGCGAACAACAAGGGCAACCCTAAATCCAGGGATTAATGTCAGGGTAAACATCGGGGGAACAGGAATAATGTTGATCAATGTCGAAGAATTATTGCGGCGCTATACAGCCGGAGAAACCAATTTTAACGGAGCCAGTCTCTGGGGGGCAAACCTTCGCGGAGCGGATTTGATTGGGGCAAAATTACGGGGAGCGGACCTCCACGGAGCGGACCTAATTTTTGCCTACTTGAGCCGAGTCAACCTGAGTGCCGCCTACTTAGTCAGTACCAAACTCAGTGGCGCCAACCTCAATCAAGCCAATCTCTCCGGTGCCAATCTCAGCGATGCGGACCTGCATGGGGCGACCCTCCAAGGTGCCGATCTGCGCAAAGCCAACCTCAATTTAGCCAATCTCCTGGATGCGAACCTGAGTGATGCGGATTTGCGCGGAACCACCTTGAGCGGGGTTTGTTTGCGGGGAGCCTGTTTGCGCGGGGCCAACTTCCGGGAGGAACGGCGGATCTACAGTGCGGCGAACTTGCGGGGAGCGGATTTACGGGGAGCGGATTTGCGCGGGGTCAACCTCAGCGGTGCGGACTTGACGAAGGCGGATTTAAGTGGGGCAAATCTCACCGAAACGAACTTGCGCGGGGCAAATTTGGAACGGGCAAAAATGGCCTCAGCGATTGTCAACGGAGGGTTTTTGAGCGATGCCAATCTGTCTTATGTGGATTTGAGCGGGGCTTGTATGACAAATGTCAAGCTGGAACGATCGCTGTTGGGTGAGGCGAATTTGGAGGGCGCTAAACTGGATGTCGCCATCATCACCGATGCCAAACTGGGCAAAGCCAACCTCTCCGGGGCGAATTTAACCCGGGCGAATCTATCCCGGACGGATTTAAGTCGGGCAAATCTGTCTCATGCGCTCTTGAACGAGGCGAATCTATGTGAGGCATATTTGGCCCGAACGAATTTAATGCGGTCTAATTTGACTAAAGCCAGCTTAATTAGAGCAGAAATGAGCGGCGCTAATACTGCCGGGTCGATATTTAGTCAGACGACGATGCCGAATGGGGATGTGCAGAATTAAACCGATCGCCCAGTTGTAGTCAAACCATGAGGGAATCATCCAGGGAGAACAGGCAGATGACAGAGTATGATGCGATCGCCATCGGCAGTGGAATTGGCGGGTTAGTGGCAGCAGCCTTACTGGCTCGGTATGGCAAGCGGGTACTCGTTTGTGAGAGTCATAGCATCCCGGGAGGTGCTGCTCATGGGTTTGAGCGCCAGGGATTTCACTTCGACTCCGGACCCTCCTTTTACTGTGGACTGGGAGATTCCCAAAGCCTCAACCCCTTGCGCCAAGTCCTGGAACTCCTGGGAGAAGCGGTACAAACCATCGCCTACGACCCCTTGGGACATTATCACCTTGGGGAGATTACCCTGCCCATTTATGGCAGTTGCGATCGCTATCGGGCAGAAATTGCCGCCATTACCCCCAGAGGAGCCCAGGAACTCCAGGGGTTTGAACGGCGGATGTTGTCCTTGTATGACGCCCTCAAAGGCATTCCGACTTTAATCTTAAGAAGCGATCGCCAGCTACTCCCCGTTCTCCTGTCATACTGGCCCGCCTTGCTCCAATTACTGCCCCATCTTCGAGAGATTCAAGGGTCCGTGGGTCAACTCCTCGACCGCGATGTTAAAGACCCCTTCGTGCGCCGTTTAATCGACCTGGAATGCTTTTTACTCTCCGGATTCAAAGCGCACGGCACGATCGCCCCAGAAGTGGCCTTTATGTTTGGAGAACGCAGTCGCAGCGCTATTGACTATCCAATTGGGGGGAGTAACGCCATTATCGAGGCCCTGGTGCGGGGCTTAACCCGATGGTCCGGGGAACTGCGCCTGAATGCTCATGTGGAGCGCATTTTAGTCGAAGCGGGGCGAGTCACCGGGGTGCGCCTGCGAAATGGCAATACCCTCCAGGCACCGATTGTCATTTCCAATGCGACGATTTGGGATACCTATAGCCATCTGCTTGCGCCGGAGGACCTGCCGGAGTCCTATCGCCGTCAAGCCCTAGAAACCCCGGTTTTAGATAGTTTTATGCACCTGCACCTGGGGATCAAAGCCGAAGGATTAACCGGATTGACGGGACATCATGTGGTGGTTCATGATGGCGATCGCGACCTTACCGAACCGGGGAATACCTGTATGATTTCCATTCCCTCGGTCTGGGACCCCAATTTGGCCCCACCGGGACATCATGGGATTCATGCTTATACGATGGAACCCTACCAGTCTTGGCAGTCCGATGTCAGTTATAAAGCGCGGAAGCGACTGCGAGCCCAATCTTTATTTCGAGCCTTAGAACGGATTATTCCCGATCTGCGCGATCGCATCGTCCTGGAACTGATTGGCACCCCCCTCACCCATGCCAAATTCCTGCGGCGCGATCGCGGCACTTATGGTCCGGCGATCGCCCCTGGAAAAGGAACATTTCCCAGCATTCATACCCCCATTGCCGGATTATACCGAGTGGGGGATAGCACCCTTCCCGGCATTGGGGTTCCTGCGGTGGCAGCATCGGGAATCCTCTGTGCCAACACCCTCGTGGAACCGCAGCAAACCGCACAATTACTGAAAAATCACCGGACTTGACTCCGGGACCCACCTCGGGTTTTGCTGGATCTGGAT
Organism: uncultured Laspinema sp.; assembly: GCA_964442465.1. Taxonomy (GTDB): domain Bacteria; phylum Cyanobacteriota; class Cyanobacteriia; order Cyanobacteriales; family Laspinemataceae; genus Laspinema. Next base: position 13,159 of record CAYUEH010000057.1, read on the forward strand.
TGTTTACTTCCCTGGAGCCATAAGCGATAATCAAAAGATGCTGATTCCGGAGTTGGATTGGGCATTATAGGTCTGAGGCTCCCCCAGTCCGGCAACGGGATGATCGAGCTGACAAAGGCACCCGGGATCGTGCCGGACCTCAACCCTGGGGTAACCCCCTGGGCAAGATACGCGATCGCAGATCGACCCATTAAGGATGAGGCTACAGTTTAGGGATCACACCTGGCCTAGGGCGTCAGTATAGTAGAGGAAAGAGAACTCGTTTTCTTGACAACATCTCTACTTATTAGCAGCAAAATTGGAACAGAAACCGATTTTCTTGTCCAACTTAGCGAATCAGAGACTGAGGCCCTAGGGGGGTGAGGGATGCCGCCACTTCCTTTCTTTGGCGATACAGTAGGCCATATAGCGAACCGATCACAGATCTATAGAATTATGGAGCGATCGCGCCACTCTTATTCCGTGCAGTTACGTCGTGCCAACATAAACGATTTCTTCTCCGGGACTACCGTTTTGGTGGGTCGGTTGAGTAACGAAGATGAGGGTGTCAGCATTCTATGAAATTGCGAAAGAAAATACTGATTATAGTCGGCACGACCTTATTAGGTCTAAATGTCGTGCTGTACGCTACAGCATCGAGTATTTTACTGGGAGACTTCAAAGAATTAGAACAGAAAGTCGTCCA
>CAYUEH010000057.1:13943-15550 GCA_964442465.1 uncultured Laspinema sp.
ATTCAAGATTTAGCCTCGGCTTATCAACAACAAGTTGAGAAAAAATTTACCGAAACCGGACACCACAACCACCCCCTCAGTGGGATTGTCCTCCTCCCCCAGGGACCGGCCCTGATTGCTGCCCAATCTATTCTCACGAGTCAAGGAGAGGGTCCGTACCGGGGGACTTTATGGGTCGGACGGTTTCTGAATGAGGCGGAAATCGATCGCCTCGCGGACCTGACCCAATTATCCCTTTTGGTGTATCCGATGAGCGCTTTGCCACCGGAATTGGACGCGGTGAGAACCGAGTTAGAGGGGTCTAACCCATCCCCGACGCCCTCGGAACCCTTGACTCCGATGGATCTGGGGCAACGTCGGCGGCGATCGCCTATCGTGGTCAAGGCCCTCAGCGACCGGCAGATGGCTGCCTATACTACGATTCCGGCGATCGCCAGTAATACCCCTTTGCTGCTCCAAGTCAACCACAATCGCGAGATTTACGCCAAAGGTCAAACCAGCGTCCGCTATTTTATCGGTTCCCTGTTAGGGGTGAGTCTGGGGTTTAGTGGTCTAACCTTGCTGTTATTTGAAAAATTAGTCCTCTCGCGACTGACAATCCTGACGCGAAAAGTCGAACGCATCGGCGACAAAGGGGACCTATCCATGCGCGTCAAAATTGCCGGGCACGATGAACTCTCCAGTTTAGGGGTGACCATCAACGGGATGCTCAAAGCCCTGCAAGAGTCCCAGTATAAGCTCCAAGAAAGTGAAGAACGCTATCGGTTGATGGCGGAAAACTCCACGGATATGATTTCCCGCCATACCCCAAAAGGCAAGTTTATTTACGTTTCCCCCGCTTGTCATTCGTTATTGGGATATGAACCTGAAGAACTGATCGGCTGTAACCTCTATGAATTTTTCCATCCCGAGGATGCCCAGATCCTGGCCAAATCCTACTTGGCAATGGTCAAAGGTCAAGTCAGTTATACCGTCAGCTACCGGATCCGTCATAAATACGGTCATTACCTCTGGTTTGAAAGTACCAGTCGCACGGTTCGCAATCCCCAAACTGATGAAATCGAAGAATTAGTCGCCATTTCCCGGGATATCACCGAACGCCATCAAACCGATGAGGAACTGCGAGAAAGTGAAGCCTCGATTCGAGCGCTTTATAAAATTACGTCTTCTCGTAAACTCAGCTTTGAGCAACGGTTGCAACGGTTGCTGAGTATGGGAAAACGGCGGTTTGGGTTGCCGGTGGCGATTTTATCCCGGATTAAGGGCGATCGCTATGAAATCATCGCGGTTCAATCTCCGGACAAGACTCTCCAACCGGGCGATCGCTTCTCCTTAAGTCAAACCTACTGTCGCGAAACTCTCCGCCTGAAAGAACCGCTCTATTTTGAATCGGTCAGTGTGACGCGCTGGCACAACAATCCCACCCAAACCCCCTTTCCTCAAGAAGCCTATATCGGGACTCGGGTGATTGTCGGGGGCAAAATCTATGGCACTCTGAGCTTTTCCAGTGGCACTCCCCTGGGACGCCCGTTTAAAGCCGTGGATAAAGAACTGCTCAAACTGATGGCGCAGTGGATTGGCAGTGAAATTGAGCGTCGTGCTGCCGC
>CAYUEH010000058.1:0-13868 GCA_964442465.1 uncultured Laspinema sp.
CCTTGGCCTCGATATTCACCGCCGAGGAGGATTGTGCCTCCCCCCTGGGTACCCGAGGCGTTGATTTCACCCGCGATCGCCCCGACGTTTTCACCTAAGACTTGGACGGTCCCGCCGGTTTCTCCGGATACATCTAATGTACCCGAGGCGATCGCCGTTCCCCCTGTCATCGGAACTGCGGGTCCCGAACTCGTCAGGGAAATTGTCCCATCGGGATTCACCAGCACCTGATTGGCATGAGTCGTCTCACCCCCAGTCAGCAGTTCCGGCAATGAAACTGGCATCAGGGAGGTGGGGGAACTTTCAGGACTCCTCACCTCTAAACTAAGCAGATGTCCCGCCTGAGAAATCCGCACCAAACTTTCTCCCGGGACTGCCGCCAGGGTAATTGTACCCCCGGGACTAGAGAGGGTGCCGCTGTTGAGGACGTTACCCCCTAACAAGGTTAAATTTTGTCCCGGTTGTAAAGATAAGTCACCGAGGTTGACAATACTTCCCGGTTGTGATAAAGAAAAGTTAAAAGCACGGGGGGTTCCCACCAGTGCCGCATAATTGTTATCCCCAACTCCGTTAAACCAAGACTCTCCCAATCCAATCCCGGTGGCGGTGGTAGCGGTGAAATCCCCCATAACATTGAGTTGAGCATTGGCACCAAAGAGGATGCCTGCGGGATTCATTAAAAATAGGTTGGAGTTGCCTCCAGTCATTTGAATTAAACCATTAATATAAGACGCATCACCCCCGACAACTCGCCCTAGAATATTGCGAATTTCTGGGTTAGATAAAAAGTTGGCAATTTGGCCCTGAGATAACCCGAATTGCTGGAAACTGTGGAACAGATTGGCCCCATCTTGACTCAGGGAACCGCCGCTGATATCTAGGCGATCGCCCTCCGGGGTGACTACAGTATTAGTCCCATCGGCTGCCGGTGTAATGGGTTGTGCAGAAGCAGGGGTTACAGGAGATAAACTGCCCAGAAGGGAAAAAATAACTAACCACTGAAACGTAATTTCATCGAGTTTCATAGTTTAAACCTATCAGAATGAGACGCGAGCAATTAGAATATGTTCAGCATCGGCAGAGTCAATGCCAATTCGTTCCCCTGATGGCTGGATTTTTTAGGGATTCCACCCAATTGGATAAGGGGTGCAAGCTATTATATATAGCAGTCCTATATCAGTTTGGGAAACCCCTCACCCCCAACCCCTCTCCCAGAACGGGAGAGGGGAGCCGGACCCTGTGCCAAATTCATTGAGACGCGCTATATATGGGGTTAATCCAGTCAGGAACCTGATGAATTAATGACAAGCTGCATCCCGATTTCATCCTTTAGAAGGATGACAATTTTAGTAGATAGTTCTAGGCTATCCGGGTTTCTGTGCGATCGCTTCAGTAAAATTACGGACATTCCCCTCCCCAACCGGGGTCTTCACGATAACTTTACATTCGCTGTTACATTCGCTGCCTCTACCAGGGATTGCCAATTAAGGTAAAACTGGACCAGAAGTAGGGATGAGACAGATTGACAGTCTTGTTTTTTGCCAATAGCGGTGGCAGGGTCACGCTGCCGCGAGTTCCGGATCCGCGCAATTCTCCCGATTCGATTTGCACTTCACCGCGAAGCATGGCAATTTGGGCGGCGCGTAAGGCTTCCGCTTTAATGGTACTCTGTCCCAGGTGGTTATAAAATTCGGTCATCAGGGCGAGGGTGCCTTCGTCGCTGACGTACCAGAGGGAGGCGAGGGCGGATTTGACGCCAGATTGGACTGCTAATCCGGCAAATCCTAATTCGGCATGGCGATCGCCCACGGCAGTCCGACAAGCGGAAAGTACCAATAATTCTACCGGCAGGTCATTCCAACCGAGCGATCGCAATCCTTCTAAGTCTAATTGTTCATCCCACAGTTGTATATAGGAGTTGGTGAGGGGGCCGGGTTGGAATTCGGCATGGGTGGCCAGGTGTATAATCCGGTAGGGATATTGACTGCGTTGATTGCGGAGGTTTTCTAAGGTGAATTGTTCATTGAGAAACTCCTCTCCCTGCCACAGTTGTCCGGCGATCGTCTCTAACTCTACGGGAACGGCAGGTAAGGCACTCAGTTCGGCAAATTCAGATGCCCCCATTGCCAAGACTCGACTCCCCTGTAAGGATTGATACTGAGTATCAATTAAGCCAATGGAGGGAATCAGGGCAAGGCTATAGTGTTCCACTAAAAACTGTTCCCCATCATGCAATGCAGCAAGAGGTAAGGACCGCAATCCTTCATCCAGACTGAATAATAGGGTATTAATCTCCGCCGCTTCTAGTTCCGAGGCGACTGGGGCAATCAGCCATTGATACAATTGTTGGGCGGATTTTAAATAAACTGTATTTCCCCGATAGCGAGGATTGGTGAGAATCCCCCGAAACTCGATAGCTAAGTCAATCACATCTTGGCGGGGTAAGTTGGGGACGGTTTTGCGAATCGGTTCCCCTTCCGGGGTGAAAACGAGCAATTCTAATTCATTTTCTAGGGCGTTGATATACACCACCGCTGAACGGTTGCCGGTTTGACGGGCAATTTCCGTCAAGGCAGTTCGCACCGATGCAGGACTCACGGGTTCACTGGACAGGTCCCGTCCGAAATACTCCTCAAATTCTTGAGTCCGATTTTGTTCCAATAAGGCGATCGCCTGGGAACCACTGGTCCCAATCACATTCCCCTGAATGGCACTCAAGTCTTGAGAAATTTTAGCAGCGGTATCCTGATTTAATTCCCGGGTTTCTGATTGAGTTTGGCTGGTTTGAATCACCGTCAAAGACTCTACATTATTCATGATTTGCCCCAGATTTACCCCTGGGGCAGAAGTTGTTTGGGCGGTAATTGTCCCTTCCCCTTCTAGGGTATTAACAAGATTTCCAAAATTGTCCCCTTGGGCGTTAATATCCTGAATGCCAAGGGTGGCATCCCCGCCCATGGTGTTGGTAATGTTCCCAGTATTATCACCTCCGGCAGTGATAGTTTGGTCGCCAATGGTGGCATCGCCGCCAATGGTGTTGGTAATATTTCCGGTGTTATCCCCTCCGGCAGAAATGGTTTGGTTGCCAAGGGTGGCATCGCCGCCAATGATATTGGTAATATTGCCAGTATTATCGCCGCCAGCAGAGAGAGTTTGGTCACCAATCGTCGCATCCCCGCCAATGGTATTGCTAATGCTGCCGGTATTATCGCCTCCGGCGGAGATAGTTTGGTCGCCAATGGTGGCATCCCCTTCCACAGTATTGATAATCTCTCCACTATTATCTCCACTGGAACTAATGGTTTGGTCTCCGCTGACTAAATTGCCTCCGGCGGTATTAATAATACTGCCCGCAGCAGTCCTGATCGCACTGAGATTTCCGGTGAAAATATCCCCTTCAAATCCCGGGGCGGTAATGATAATATTCCCCGTGGGTCCGTTGTCAGCTTGGGTGGTAATATTCCCCGTGGTGATGCCCAGATTTTGGCTGGTTAACTGCACATCTCCACTTTCAATCCATCCATAAGAGGCGATCGCCGTCGTAGAAATCTCCCCGGATGCCTCTAAAATAATTTCTCCAGCAGTTCCCTGTTCAGAATAGGAATTCAACTCACCGCGATTAAAAATTGCGCCTTCGGTGGAGGTGAGGGTAATATTTCCGCCCCGCATTAATCCTTGGGAGAGGATGCTGGTGGTGCGAATATTACCGGGAGAAGAGAGATAGACATTTCCTGCCATGCCGCGATTGCTGAAGGTTTCTAATTCTCCCTGGACTTCGATGCTATTAACACTATTGCTAATCAGGTTAATATCCCCTCCTGCCCGATCGCCTTGGGAGAAAATTCCCCCGGTAGTGAGAGTGCCCTCGGACTGGATGGAAACATGACCCGCGCTGCCTTGTTCTGAGAGCGATCGCAACTCCCCTCGACTGGTATCAATTAACCCTTCGCGACTGGTGAGGGTGATATTTCCCCCTTGCTGCAACCCTTGGGATAAAATAGCGCCAGTGGTAATTGCGCCCGGGGCAACAACGCTCACATTTCCGGCAATCCCCTGTTCTGAGAAGGATTGCAATGGACCCCAGTTGGTGGCAGTCGCCCCTTCGGTACTGGTGAGATTGATGTCCCCGCCTTGGGTTAGTCCTTGGGACAAAACTCCGGCTGTATAGATATCACCTTGAGCCGACAAGTTCACATTCCCGGCATTACCGGCGGGGGAATAGGAGTCTAAACTGCCGAACCAGGACAGAATCTCCCCGGTGGTACTGGTGAGGGAGAGATTCCCCCCCTGTTGCTCCCCTTGGGACCGGACTGCGCTGCGGTGGCGATCGCCTCCCAAGGTGATATCTCCATTGGCATTAATTCGCACATCTCCGGCAATTCCGGCAGTGGAGAAGGAATTAATGGTGGCGGCCCCAATATTAAATGTACCACCAGAAGTCACATTAATCTGACCTCCAGTCCCCCCTTGATTCACGTAGGTATTCAGGTGACTGGTGGTAATATTGCCCTGGTCCGCATTCAGGGTAATGTTCCCCCCGTTGCCTTGTTCAGACACGGAGAAAATTACCCCAGTTTGGATATCTCCCGAACGGGTTTCCAGGGAAACACTGCCGCTATTTTGGCCGCCATAGGCGCTAATATCCCGAGTGACAATCCCTTGTGCGGATGAGAGAGTAACGTTCCCTCCCGTGCCCGAAGCGGCATAAGCATCCAGATTGGCGATCGTGCTAGGGTCAGCAAAGGTATTGGCGATGCTTGGGTCCGTTACATCATCCGTGGAGGCGATCGTTGCCTCTGTCAGGGTCTCATCATTATTCGTTCGCATCTTCCGGACTCCACCAATCCGACCCCGAGTCGTATCGATCATCCCGGTGGTACTGGTGATCTCTATCGTTCCGCCAATCCCCGAGGCATCCCCTCCAGAATAGCTACTCACATATCCGGTGAGAATGTTTCCTGAAGCAGTGAGTTGAATATTTCCTCCCGAACCCGTTGCCGAACTCGAATCAATTTCTGCTAAAATTTCAAGGGTTCCTGTATGACTGTCTAGGGTAATATCTCCCCCACGACCACTCCCCCCAGAAAACGACCGGATACTGCTGACAGAAATATCTCCCGGGGCATTCAATCGAATATTCCCCGCATTTCCCTGTGCTGAACTAGAATCAAACCAAAAGGCATTCGTAGTATCGATCGCCCCGTTGGTACTGGTTACAGTAATATCCCCTCCAGTGCCACTGCCTTGCGCATAGGAGTCAATAGTACCCGTCGTAATATTGTCCAATGCTTGCAGGGTCACCGAACCCGAATTTCCCCCCGCCCAGGAACTCAAGTACCCGATGTTAGTATCGATCGCCCCGTGGGTACTTTCTAAGGTAATGTTCCCCCCATTGCCCTGACTCCCTTCTCCATAAGTATCAGACCAGATATTTCCGGTTGTAATCTCCCCGTAAGCGGTCAGCCTCACTTCTCCAGCATCCCCGAAAAAGGACCGAGAATACAAGCCCCCGGCTTCCCCATCAGGCATGACCCGGGCCGCCCCAGGGGTCGTATCGATCGCCCCAGTGGTACTGGTGAGGGTGATATTCCCCCCGGTGCCACTGCCTGCCGCCTTGGAGTCAATTATCCCCGTGAGAATATCGCCAAACGCTTCCAGGGTTACTGAACCCGCATTTCCATCCTTGGTCCAAGATGTGAGCAGTCCCCCCAGGGTCGTATCGATCGCCCCATTGGTACTGGTGAGGGTGATATTCCCCCCGATGCCACTGCCTGCTGCCTTGGAGTCAATCACCCCCGTGAGAATATCGCCAAACGCTTCCAGGGTTACCGAACCCGCATCTCCCCCTCCCCAAGAACTCAAATAACCCGTACTGGTATCGACTGCCCCGGTTTCACTGGTGAGAATAATATTCCCCCCATTTCCCAGACTGCCTTCCCCATCACTATCCGCAAAGATATTACCAGTGGTAAGATTTCCATAAGCAGTCAATCGCACCTCGCCCGAGTTCCCCAAAACTGACCGAGAGTATAAGCCAAAATCTTGAGTCGCCTCCCCAGTGGGTTGTGCTGGGGGTCGGGCAATGATCTCCCCTGCGGTACTGGTGAGGGTAATATCTCCCCCGTTACCACCCCCTGTTGCCTTGGAGTCAATCATCCCCGTGAGAATATCCCCAAACCCTGCCAGAGTCACCGAACCTGCATCTCCCTCCTCAGTCCAGGATGTGATGAAACCAGCCGTGGTATCGATCGCCCCGGCGGTACTGCTGAGGGTAATGTTCCCCCCATTCCCCAGACTGCCTTTCCCTTCACTATCCGAGAAAATATTCCGAGTCGTGATATCTCCATAAGCGGTAAAACTCACCTCTCCGGCATCTCCCAAATGGGACCGGGAGAAAATATCTCCCATTTGGGTATCGATCGCCCCGGCGGCACTTTCTAAAGTAATCGTTCCCCCGCTACCCCTGCCTTTAGACTCAGAGTTGATCTGTCCTGTGAGAATAGTTTCAAACCCTTGCAGGGTCACCCAACCCCCATTGCCATTCACCGCAGAAGAACCCAGCAAACCCCGGGTGGTATCGATCGCCCCGGCGGTACTGGTGAGGGTAATGTTCCCCCCATTCCCCAGACTGCCTTCCCCATGACTATTTGAGACGATATTCTGGGTCGTGATATCTCCATAGGCGGTAAAACTCACATCGCCGGACTCTCCCAAATTGGACTGGGAGAAAATATCTCCCATTTGGGTATTGATCGCCCCGGTGGCACTGTCTAAAGTAATCGTTCCCCCGCTACCACTGCCTTGGGATTCAGCGTTAATCTGGGCCGTGAGAATATCCTCAAACCCTTGTAAGTCACCGAACCGGCATTTCCCTCTTCTGTCCCGGAACTCAAAAAATTGGCTTGGGTATCGACTGCCCCTTCGCGACTGGTGAGGGTGATATTCCCTCCATTATATATCCCAACGGCGGTAGTCGTGAGTCCTCCCGTGACGCGAATATCAAACTGGGCAGTTAAATGGATCTCCCCGGAATGCTGGTTATCGGCAGCGGTATTAATCCCTCCCACCAGAATCTCCCCGGCTTCAATCGTGAGATTCCGTCCGTTCGTAAAAATTGTATCTCCCTCACTCATGGAAAATGAGCCGACTCCATCCCCATCAGCATCCGCTTTAAAGGCGACTGCCCCAGTTCCCGGGGTAAAATCTAACCTATTATCCTCTAACGGTTGCAGGGTAATATCATTCGTCGCCTCTAAAATAACGCTGGCATTCTCGCTGACTCCTTCTAGTGCTACCTCAGATAGGGTAAAAGTATCCCCCGCGTCCCCGAACTGAATCGTCCCATCGGTAATTTCAGGATCCTGTGTTCCCCCATCCCCACTGACAATGATGATATTTTCCGGGTCAAGCAGCAAGGTTCCCACCCTGCCATTGGGTGCCGTCAGGTCAATGTTTCCTCGGAAAATTAACTGTTGTTTCCCGGACACTTCCACCGTTCCGCCGCTACTGCTGAAGTGAGACCCCCCTCGCGCCTGAATCGTCCCATAAAATGCGGTGGTATCATCTGCCCAAATTACCACTCGTCCGCCATTGCCGGAGGAAAGCGCATCGGCAGTGAGGACGGAATCGCGACTGATGAAACTGTCAGTGGCATTGGCGAGAGAACCCCTGCCGCGTTCTTCTCCGCCAATTCTAATAGTTCCGCCTCCGGGGATGCCCGATGCGTCGAGTTTGGCATCCAGGACGGCAATGCGATCGCCAACCAGCGTAATACTTTGAGTCGATGGAGTATCCGGGGCCCGATTGCTGACATCCAGGGTTCCCGAGGCAATAGTCATCCCGGTTTCGGGAGTAATTTTCAGTCCAGAACCCGTGAGGGCGATCGTGCCATCGGCCTGCACTTCTACCCCCGTGGCGTGAGATGCCATCCCCCCCGTCAGCAGTTCCGGCAACGAAAGCGGCGTCATCGGTAAAGGGTGAGATGAGTCAACCGTTCCCCCCAATGCCTCTCGCGCAATGCTCAACGTGAGTAAATGACCCGTTTGAGAAAGGCTAACCACCGACTCTCCGGGGACCGCCGCGAGGGTAATCGTCCCCCCGGGAACGGAGAGGGTTCCAGCATTCAGAACGGTTCCGCCGAGGAGGGTTAAGTTAGAACCCGGTTGTAAGGTTAAATCGCCTAAATTGGCGATCGCCCCCGGTTGCAGTCCCGCAAATGAGAAATGACGGGGTTCTCCCACCAACATCGCCCATTGATTTTCTCCCAAAACATTTAACCACTGATGATCTCCCAATCCGATGCCGGTGGCAGTGGTGGCTAAAAAATCTCCGGGTACATTTAATGCCGCATTGGGTCCAAATAAAATCCCAGCGGGATTGACTAAAAACAAGTTAGAATTGCCCCCAGATACCTGAATTAAGCCATTAATTAAGGAAGGGTCACCGCCTATCACTCGGCCTAAAATATTGCGAATTTCTGGATTGGAGAGAAAGTTGGCAATCTGCCCTTGGGTTAAGCCAAATTGTTGGAAACTGTGGAAGAGATTCGCCCCATCTGTAGATAACTGTCCCCCCTGAATATGGAAGTGATTGCCTTCCGGGGTAACATGGGTTCCGGTGCCATCATCAGCGGGAGTAACTGTCTGAGAAACTGCCGATGGATTCGGGATGAAGCTGGCTATAAGACTAGCAATAATGACCCAAAGATGTAAAGTCTGTAACTTAATTTTCATCCCAAAGGTTCCTCGTTTTTGGTTCATGGTTTTAGTGGGTTCCTGGCACGGCTTACCCAAACCCTATCGGTGTTTGCCTGGGGTTTGCGCCTAGAGATAGCAAAAGCAACGGCTGTTTAGTTCTCCGTCGGATTTGCTACTCTTTTCCCTGATTTTTTAACACAACTCGCCTCAGTCCCATCAGGTTTAAGAAATCCGCAAAGTTCTCAACTAGGACTTGACAAGTTGAAGTTTATACTGTATAGATGCTTTGATTTGTATCGAACGGGCTCACAGCCCATGAGTAGGATACTACTCTATAGTACCCTGAAATGTGGGAAGGTCACAACTGTTACCATAATATCAACAGATTAGCGGGGAATCATTGAGGAAATTGGCTCAATGATTCCCGGGTTGATTAGGCCGATCGCCAGGTTTCTGTCCAAGGACCGCCGCCGGTTTCGACGCCACAGAGGGAACTGGTGGCCTGGAAAATTACCTCGGAAGAATTGCCCAGGCGCGATCGCAGGGTGAGAGTGAGGTGACCCTGCATGGTATCCCGGCAGACAAAGGTTAATCCCTCTTGGGTGGGGGCGCGCAGGCGCGTTCCCGGTTGATCCGTGGTGGCGGTGAGTTCTACGGTAAAGCGATCGTTACTCGCCTGCATTTGCCACCGACCCCAAGGGTCAATCTCCCAACTCACTTGAGCATTCCAGGGGACAAATTCATAAAACTGGCCGCGATAATGGATACAAATCAGGGCCACGGACTCCATCCACCAGAGAACCCCGCGACGACCCCCTCCAGCGGTTAATGCCAGGTCCGGTTCATCGTCAAAGCAGTTACAATTCACCCAAAACCATTTTTCGGGAAAAGCTCCCCCCCAGTTTTTCTCAGCGTAGGCAGGGGCATTGGCAAATTCATAGCGCTTGCCGTTCCAATCGATCCACCCCGTTGCCAATCCGTGGGCCATCAAAATCTGCCAACCGGGTTCAAACAGGGGTAAAAAGGAGAGTAACCCGGCGGTTGCTAACTGACCCCGCTGGCGATCGCCCCATCCATAGATCGGGGAAATGGCATATTGCCACTCGCAACGTTGTCCTGTTCCGGGGTCGCACAATTTACCTTGATGCCAAGTGGCGGTTCCTTGATAACCTTGTTCAATGTGGCGATCGAACTCCTGGGGGGATAAATAGTTGGGTGGGTACGGTAATTCGGTTTTTCCCCAGTGCCCCAGGGCTAAACTGTTAGACCAGGCCCAAAATCCTTTAACATCGGGAAAGGTCCGGCATAAATAGCCATCATCCGGCCCTAAAATTTGCGCCCCGCCCCCACTATAGGGAGAACCGCCTGCGGGGTCTTCGATAGAATACATAAAGGCGAAAGTTTGGCGGTCCGTGGGTAAGGTGACTCGATAATACCACCCTTCAAAAAACCGGCGTGGATTCCCATTCCAATGGTATCCACTGTGGGGAGTTTGGCGTTCTAGTCTGGTCATACTGGGTTGGTCGTGGGTCATCCTTTGTCGTTTCCTTCGCCTCTAACAAAAATTAGATTTTATCGCTTATTTTAGCTTTTAATTATAGCAGACAAAATAAAGTTTGTTTAAAGTCATCCCTTGCTCTGGTTCGCTTTAGGATGAAACTCCAGGGATAATTAGGAGGAGACAGTCTTATCCCCCCCCTGGGCAAGGGAGGTATAGAATCCGGGCACAACTCTATTGAAATCGGGGTGCGAGTCGAGTTCAAAAATAACTCGGGATCTTTTTATTTGTTCTATAATTTGAATCTAAAATAGGCTAAACTAGCAATTAGTACCAGCCAAACAGGGGAGTTGATTCGAGAGGGTCACCTCACCGAAAAAGGGAGAGGGCAACCGGATAGACTGGCGCGATCGCCTCTCGGTTCAGAAGGCGGAGGGTGCTAAAAGGCGATCGCCTTTTAGAGCAGATCTAGAAAAAGATTGGGGGCTGGTCGAAAGGATGATTCTGATGAGACTAAGGGAAAGTCGATGCTCGAAGCAAATCGTTTGTTATGTTCGTTCGATATAGAATCGGCAATTGACCGAAATGTCCAGATTGTTAGACCAGATACCCCCTTGGTTGAGGCGATCGCCTTAATGAGGAGTCAGGGGCGATCGGCTGATGGTCCAGTCTCATCGTTTAAGCCTCCTGCTGAATCATTCCCTGAGCAAGAGGCAGTAGAACCCTGCCTCTTTATCATTGATAAAAATCAGGATATCTGGTTATTAAATCCCCGAAATATCATCAATTTTTTAGCCACAAAAAAGTCGGTGCAAACAACTCCGGTTTCGGCAGTCATGGAGAAGTGTTTAATCGCACTAACCGAGTCTGAGTGTTTCGATTTGGTTAAGATTTTTAATTGTTTTCAGCAAGGAATTCATCACCTCCCGATTCTCAGGGATTCAACTCATCAAATCGTCGGTTGCCTCACCCCTTCCCGACTGATGCAGAGATTTTATGTATCTCCCTTGGGCCACCAAGTCATCGATCATTCAGGCCCGAGCAATCAGCATCATCAACTGGGAGGATTAAGCTCTCCAAATCGCCCTAAAAAACCTGTAATTTTCAGGTTAAAACCCTTGTCAAGATTCGGTTTAGTTGGGTATAGAAAACGCCCCCAAAATCGTCTAAGGAATCGAATTAAAATCATGCCTTATATTAAAAGTAGTTTACCCAAATTTAATTCTCCAGAACAACGAGCCTGTTTGAGTGAAACTGACTCAATAAATGCTCTCAATAAAACCTTGCCAGAACACTTTGTTTTGGTTGATTTGTTGAACTCGGAAAAAATGATCACCGAAAATGAAAAATTCTTGCTTACAGTATTTGCAGGGATGACTGATATTGCGATCATTATTAATGCCAAGGAAAATAAAATACAAGTCGCGCCAACCCATCCGACCCTAGTCCGATCGCCAGAAAATTGTCAATTAATCAGCCAGACCCTGGAAAATTTTTTTGACGGGCCCCAATCGGAAACCTTTTTAGGCCCAATTCGCCAGTCTCTGCAAACCCAGACCCCAATTCAATTTGATTACCTTTTAACCCTAGGAAAAGAGCCGAAGCGATTTACTGCCAATATTTCCCCCCTATCTAACGACTCGGTAATCTGGGTAGCGCGGGATATGACCGCTCACTACCAGACAATTCAAGCCTTACAACATTCAGAATCCTTACTGACTGGGGTTTTAAATAGTTCTTTAGATGGCATCATGGCCTTCAAAGCGATCCGCAATTCTGAAAAAACCATCATTGATTTTCAGTGGTTAACTATTAATCCTAGTGCTGAAAAAATCGTTGGACGCCGCCGGGAAGATGTGGTGGGAAAATATCTGCTGCAAGAAATGCCCGGAAATCTGGAAACGGGATTATTTGAACGGTATGTCGAGGTGGTCAATACCCAACAACCCCTAGAATTAGAGTTTTATTACGACCATGAAGGAATCCAGGCTTGGTTTAAAATGATGGCGGTTAAACTCAATGACGGATTTACGGTCACCTTTCGCAATATTACCGAGGATAAACAAGCCGAAGCCACCTTACAACAAGCCAACGACAAGCTGGTTCGCTGGGTGGAAGAACTCAAACAACGGAATCGAGAAATGGCCTTATTGGGGGAAATGAATGAATTGTTGCAAGCCTGCGAAACCCTAGAAGAAGCCTACAAAGCGATCGGGCTTAAATTACCTCAGTTATTCCCCTCCTGTTCCGGAGGACTCGCGGCGATCGACGCCTTTAAAAACCGCGTAGAAACCGTTGCCACCTGGGGAAAACTTCCCGGCAGTAAACCGTGGTTTGCCCCCCATGAATGCTGGGCTTTGCGACGAGGGCGATCGCATCGGGTAGATAATAGTCCATTCAGTTTATTTTGTGACCATTTCCACCCCCACCCTTCCCCCGTAGAATCCATCTGCATCCCCATGATGGCCCAGGGAGAAATTTCCGGATTGCTGTATTTAATGTCCAGCCATCCCGGACGATTAAGCGACGGCAAACAACAGTTGGCCCGCACCGTTTCCGAACAAATTGCCTTAGCCTTAGCCAATATTAAACTCCGAGAAACACTCCATACCCAAAGTATTCGTGATTCCCTCACCGGACTGTTTAATCGCCGTTACCTCGAAGAAACCCTAGAAAGAGAACTCCAACGCGCTCACCGTCAGGACCAATCCGTCGGCATTGTCATGATTGATATTGACCATTTCAAAAATTTTAACGATACCTTCGGCCATGATGCTGGGGATGCGGTCTTGCGACAAGTGGGAGATTTATTACTGAAAAATATTCGCGGGTCAGATATTGCCTGCCGCTATGGCGGGGAGGAATTAACCCTCATTTTACCCGATGCCACCTTATCAGAAACCTATCGTCGCGCCGAACAAATCCGGGAAGCGATTAAAAACCTAGTGTTAGAACATCGCGGGGAATTATTGGGAATCATCACCGCCTCCCTGGGAATTGCTTGCTTTCCCACCGCAGGTTTGACCGGAGATGACCTGATTCGCGCTGCCGATATCGCCCTCTACCGCGCCAAAGCCCTCGGACGCGATCGGGTCGTCACCGCAGGCAGCTATCCCGTTTAAACCCTTCCCATCTGGATGGGTTCCACCTGAAAGCAATTGTAGGGTGGGCACTGCCCACCGAACCTATGGTGGGCAGTGCCCACCCTACTACTTTTACTTGCCCCTGAAATAACATCCCAAAAAATACCTAACTCCTGTTTATAATAAACTGAAAACTGTTCTATAATAATTAGGATTTGGCTGTGACCGAAGCAAAAACTTATAAAGATAGCGTCAACCTGCCCAAAACAGGCTTTGACATGAGGGCCAACGCCGTCAAGCGGGAACCCGAACTCCAGAAATTTTGGGCCGACCATCAAATCTATGAACGTCTATCCCAGAACAATCCCGGTGAATTGTTCATCCTTCATGATGGGCCACCCTACGCCAACGGGTCCCTACACATGGGACACGCCCTCAACAAAGTCCTCAAAGACATCATCAACAAGTATAAGTTACTGCGCGGCCACCAAGTCCGCTATGTCCCCGGTTGGGATTGTCATGGATTACCCATCGAACTGAAAGTGCTCCAGGCGATGAAATCCAAGGAACGTCAAAACCTGACGCCCTTAA
>CAYUEH010000058.1:13968-15461 GCA_964442465.1 uncultured Laspinema sp.
CCTTGGACAATTCCCGGGAACTTAGCGGTAAGTGTGAATCCTCAACTGGAATATGCCGTGGTGGAAACCGCTGCCGATTACGAACCGGCATCGGGCAAATTCCTGATTGTTGCTGCCGAATTAGTCGATCGCCTCTCGGAAACCCTAGGAACATCTCTCACCGTCCGAGGCAAAATCAAAGGCAAAGACTTAGAAGGATGTGAGTACAAACATCCCCTGTGCGATCGCACCAGTCCCGTAGTCATTGGCGGCGATTACGTCACCACCGAATCTGGGACCGGACTCGTACATACCGCCCCCGGACATGGTTTAGAAGATTACCAAGTCGGACAACGCTATGGCTTACCCATCTTAGCCCCGGTAGATGGCAACGGCAAATTTACCGAAGAAGCAGGAGAATTTGCCGGATTAAATGTCTTGGATGAAGGCAATACCGCCGTCATCGAAGCCTTAAAAAAAGCCAAATCTCTCCTCAAAGAAGAACCCTACGTTCATAAATATCCCTACGATTGGCGGACCAAAAAACCCACCATTTTCCGGGCAACAGAACAATGGTTTGCCTCCGTGGATGGATTCCGGGATGAAGCCATGAAAGCCATTTCTGAGGTCAAATGGGTTCCCGCCCAAGGGGAAAATCGGATTGCGGCAATGGTGTCAGAACGGTCCGATTGGTGTATCTCCCGCCAACGCAGTTGGGGCGTTCCCATTCCCGTGTTTTATGAAGAAGAAACCGGCGAACCCTTAATGACCGAAGAAACCATCGCTCATGTGCAGGCGATTGTAGCTGAAAAAGGGTCTGATGCTTGGTGGGAATTACCCATTGAAGACCTCTTACCGGAACCCTATCGCAGCAACGGTAAAACCTACCGCAAAGGCACCGACACAATGGATGTCTGGTTCGATTCCGGTTCCTCCTGGGCCGCAGTCGTCGGGGGTCGCGAAGAATTGCGCTATCCCGCAGACCTTTATTTAGAAGGGTCCGACCAACATCGCGGCTGGTTCCAATCCAGTTTACTCACCAGCGTTGCCAACAATAGCATCGCCCCCTATAAAAGTGTGTTAACTCATGGATTTGTTCTGGATGAGAACAACCGCAAAATGAGTAAATCCCTGGGGAATGTCGTCGATCCAGCCACTATCATCAATGGCGGTTCCAACCAAAAACAAGAACCACCCTATGGGGCGGATGTTCTCCGATTATGGGTGTCTTCGGTGGATTATTCCTCCGATGTTCCCATTGGAAAAAATATCCTAAAGCAGCTATCGGATGTCTATCGAAAAATCCGCAATACTGCGCGATTCTTGTTGGGAAATTTAGATGATTTTGACCCCGCAAAAGATGCAGTTTCCTACGAAGAATTGCCGGAATTAGACCGATATATGCTGCATCGAATGACAGAGGTTTTCGCCGAAGTTACCGATGCCTTTGAGAGTTATCAATTTTTCCGCTTCTTCCAAACCGTGCAGAATTTCTGCGTGGTCGATTTGTCCAA
>CAYUEH010000059.1:0-15399 GCA_964442465.1 uncultured Laspinema sp.
TATCGACTATTGTTGAGACTCATGACGATCTCGCTTAAAGGCTACACCATCCTTGAAAAAATTTACGAAGGTGTCAACACCATTGTTTATCGAGTTCAACGAGATCTCGATGACCAACGAGTGATCCTCAAGTTGCTTAAAGCCGAGTACCCCACCCCGGAGGAACTGGCTAAACTTCACCATGAATATGAAATTACCCGGAATTTAAACAGTTCGGGGATCATCAAGGTCTATGCCTTGGAAACCTTTGAATATAATCAACTGGCCCTTGTCCTAGAAGATATGGGCGGGGTTTCTCTAAAACATTATTTGACGGGAATCCGGTTAAATTTAAAAGAATTTTTACAGATTGCCATCCAACTGGCAGAAATTTTAGGGGAAATTCATAACGCCCATATTATTCATCGGGATCTTCATCCTTTAAATATTATTATTCAGGGGAAAACCCAGCAAGTCAAAATTACAGATTTTAGTATTTCTATCGTCCAAAAGGCCGTCAATACTGGGGCGATCGAGGGAACCTTGCCCTATATGTCCCCGGAACAAACCGGGCGGATGAATCGGGACCTGGATTATCGGTCGGATTTTTATTCTCTCGGGGTGACTTTTTATGAAATGCTCCTCGGGGAACTCCCGTTTCAAGGGACGGATCCGATGGAAATTGTCCATGCCCATTTAGCCAAAAATCCCCGTCCCCTGACGGAAGTTAAGCCAGAAATTCCCCGGGCGGTTTCTAATATTGTGATGAAACTCTTGGCAAAAAACCCGGAAGACCGCTATCAAAGTGCTTATGGACTCAAAGGGGATCTGCTCACCTGTTTGACTCAACTCAACGAAACGGGGAAAATCACGAAATTCGCCCTAGGGACGGCGGATTTATCTGGGGAATTGCTGGTTTCTGAGAAACTCTATGGGCGCGATCGCGAACTGGCGCTACTCCAAGAAGCCTACTGGAGAATCCGCCGCAAAGCCCCGGTTATTTCCGCCATTTCTGGACCGGAAAACTCCGTCGAGACCCCCTCCTCATCCTGTGAAATTGTTCTAATCTCCGGCTATTCTGGGGTGGGAAAATCCGCCTTACTTCAGGCCATGCACCAACCCCTGCTCCGACAAACCGGCTATTTTATTTCGGGAAAATTTGAGCGGTATAGAAGCAATATCCCCTACGGCGGACTAATTGCAGCCTTCGGGCAATTAATTCGCCTTATTTTAAGCGAAAGTGAAGACCGCATCACCGCATGGCGAGAGCAAATTTTATTACAACTGGGCAAAAATGGTCAAGTCATTATTGACCTGATTCCGGAAGTGGAACTGATTATTGGCAAACAGTCCCCGGTTCCGGTTCTACCGCCTTCCGAATCCCAGAATCGGTTAAGTGTTGTCTTTCAAAAATTCCTGAGCGTTTTTACGACTCAAGAGCATCCCCTGGTGCTCTTTTTAGATGATTTACATTGGGCGGATGCCGCATCGATGACCCTGTTACAGGCGATCGTCAGCGCCTCCGATCGCCAATGTTTGTTGCTGATTGGTGCCTATCCCGAAAACGAAATCGACAATCCTCGCCATCCGTTACTCCAAATGATCCGGCGGTTTCAACAGTCCGGAGTGCGGATCACCACCCTCGCTTTAGAACCTTTAAATATCGACTGTCTCAACCAACTGATTGCCGATACCCTCAGCTGTCCCCCGGTGCGATCGCGACCCTTAGCAGAACTCGTCCACCAAAAAACTCATGGCAATCCTTTTTTTGTCAGGATGCTGCTCAATTCCCTCATCCAAGAAAATCTGTTAGTTTGTAACCTCAGTGCAGGGCGTTGGGAGTGGGATCTTCCCCGAATTGAGCAACTTTCCATCACCGATAATGTGGTGGATTTAATGGTCAACAAAATTCAACAGCTTCCCGAATCCACCCAAAATGCGTTACAAGTTGCCGCTTGTATCGGGAATATCTTTTATATTGATATTCTCGCCCTCGTCAATGAAAAATCCCTCTCTGCCACCGCTACAGACCTCCAGGAAGCCGTCCAGCAAGGATTGATTTTACCTGTCGCCAATACTTATAAAATCCCCTTAATTTTTGGCAATGAGGAACCCGTGGCCTTGCCGGTGGATAACTTAGTGGTGGCCTATCAGTTTTTGCACGATCGCGTGGCCAATGTTGCCTATTCTCTGATTTCTGAAGAACGGAAACAACAGGTTCACCTCAAGGTAGGAAAGCTCTTACTCAAACATTGCAACGCGGAAGAACGGGAAGAAAAACTATTTGAAATTGTCAATCATTTAAACATCGGCTTGAGTTTAATCGCCTCTCAATCCGAAAGCAGTAAAATCGCTCATCTCAATTTCCTGGCTGGTCAAAAAGCCAAGACGACAATGGCTTATAAAAATGCAGTCAAATATCTATCTAAAGCCTTTCAGTTACTCCCGGAAGATAGCTGGATATCCCGCTATGAATTCACCTTGAATCTCTACAATGAATTAATTGAGGCCGAATATTTAGTCGCCAATTACGAAAGAGCCAACCACCTGGCCCAGAATGCCCTCAAAAACACCCGGACCTTATTAGAAAAAATTGATATCTACGAAAAAAAAATCCAATCTTATGTCTCTCAGAATCAAATGGAGAAGGCCATCAATACCGGGGCGATGGTTCTCCAACTGTTAGGCATAACCTTGCCGAAACAGCCGAATCAATTCCATCTCATTTGGGGGGCAATTCGCACGAAATGGATTCTCAAAAACAAGAGCATTGACGATTTAGCGGCCTTGCCAACCATGAGCAATCCGGAACAATTGGCCGCCATGAGAATTTTAGTCGCCATGACCCCAGCGGCTTATGTCTCTTCGGTGAATATGCTGCATCTGGTGGTCTATACCATGATCGACCTCTGTGTCAAACATGGAAACTCGGTGCTTTCTGCCTTTGCTTATGGGTTTTATGGGGTGTTGTTATATGGGTCTTGGTCAGATATTAAGGGAGGCGATCGCAGTGGTGAACTCGCCTTACGACTCTTAGAGCAATTTGACGATAAAACCATGAAAGCGAAGGTAGGGGATTTAGTCTATGCCCATATCAAACACGCCAAAATCCCTCTCCAGGATACCATCGATCCCTTAAAAAATGCCTTTAACGATGGCCTGGAAACCGGGGATATCGAATGGGCAGGACACGCCGCCCTGCATTATTGCAACCATAATTTATTTCGGGGAGAACCCTTGGATGCAGTGGGAGCAGAGGCTGACCATTATATTGCTTGGATGGTCCAACTCAAGCTGGATTTTCATATCCATTATGCCCGGATTTGGCGGCAATTTATGCTCAACTTACAAGGTGAATTACCCAATCCTTGCCTCTTAAGTGGAGACAGCTTTGAGGAAGAAACGCTGCTCCCGATTTTGCTTGAATCGAATAATACCATGTCGGTATTTGCGGCCTATCTCGCCAAAACCATATTATGTTATTTATTTGGAGAATATGAACGGGCTGTTTATTATGCAAAATTAGCCGAAAATTATCAACAGGGAGTGGTGGGATTGGTCAGTGTTAATGAACACAATTTTTACCAGTCTTTAGCCTTACTGGCTCTCTATCCTCAAGGGACACCTATCCAGAAAATCAAAGGGTTGACGCGGGTCCAACTGGCCCAACGCAAGATGAAGCAATGGGCCAGAAGCGCCCCGCAAAACTATCGACATAAGTATGAATTGGTTGAGGCGGAAAAAGCCCGGGTTTTAGGCCGAACCGTGGCGGCGATGACCCATTACGATCGCGCCATCAAATCCGCCCGCAAATATGGCTACATTCATGAAGCGGCGATCGCCTGCGAACGGGCCGGAGAATTTTATCAGCAACTCAATCTCGATAAAATCACCTCCACCTATATCACCGAAGCCTATTATGCCTATCTGCGTTGGGGCGCAACTCGCAAAGTCAGCGAACTCGATGCCACCTATTCCAATTCCATCGCCCGAGGAAGTCTGGAGGGACAGGGCAAAGGGGGAGTCATGAGCACCACCACCACCATTTCCACCACCACGGGCTCTCATACCGGGTTACTCGATTTAACTGCATTTGTCAAAGCCTCCGCCGCGATTAGTGGGGAAATTGTCCTAGACAATTTGCTCAAAAAACTCATGAAAATTGTCATGGAAAATGCGGGAGCAGAAACCATCTCCTTAATTTTAGAAACCAACAATAAACTCTATATTGAAGCCACCGGAACCACCCACGAAACTGAGGTGATGATCGGCCAACATATCCCAGTGGAAAACAGCTCTCGCCTACCCCTGACTATCATCAACTATGTCGCCCGGACTCAGGAATCCGTGGTGATTAAAGAGGCGATCGCCGAGGAACGATTCACCCAGGATCAATATATTATCGACTATCAACCCCAGTCCATCCTCTGTGCGCCCATCATTCATCAGGGCAAACTCATCGGCATTCTCTACTTAGAAAATAACATCACCACCGGGGCCTTTACTCCGGACCGCTTGGAAGTGCTTAAACTCCTCTCCTCTCAAGCGGCAATTTCCATTGAAAATGCCCGCCTCTATACCAACTTACTCACCTCATCGGAAGAGTTAGAAACCAAAAATCGGGCCTTGCAAGACCTCGATGAACTCAAAGATGAATTTCTCGCGAGTACCTCTCATGAACTCTGCACTCCCCTAAATGGCATTATCGGGATTACCGAATCGATGTTAGATGGGGCCACCGGAGACCTCAGCGAACTGCAACGCGCCAATCTCTCCCTTGTCGTCTCTAGTGGTCAAACCCTGGCGCAATTGGTCCAGGATTTGCTCGACTTTTCTAAACTCAAGCATAAAAATATCCAACTCGACCTGAAACCCTTGGGAATGCGGGAAATTACCAATGTCGTCCTCACCATCTGTCAACCCTTAGTCGGGGGGAAAACCCTGCAACTGGTGAATGCCGTGGGTAAAGATGTTCCCCTGGTGGATGCCGATGAAAACCGCGTCCAGCAGATTCTCCATAATTTAGTCGGGAATGCCATCAAATATACAGATGGCGGGACCGTTGAAGTGTCGGCAACGGTGTTATCGGGACAAGAAGGACTGATGAGTGAAGACGACGAGGGAGAAACCGACGATGGGGGATGGAGTCGTGTGAGATATCCCCGTTCCATCCTCCAAGGCAAAGTGACTCGTCCGGTCATGAATCCGGAAACCGAACATTTATATTTAGCCATTACCGTCTCGGATACGGGGATTGGGATTACCGAAAGTAAGTTAAGTCAGATTTTTGAACTGTTTGAGCAAAGCGATGGGACCTCACTGCGCGCTTACGGGTCTGTGGGGTTGGGATTGTCCATCGCCAAGCAACTGGTGGAACTGCATCAGGGGAAAATCTGGGTGGAGTCTGGAGTGGGAGAAGGGTCTCGGTTTACCTTTACCCTGCCGATCTCGGCGAACCAGGTTCAGACCCCGGAAATCCCCTTGCCTGAACCCTCGGAACCCGTGGTTACGGAAGAAGAACTCCCCCCAGTCTCCTTGCCGATCGCCGCTGTGGAAGGGTGGCGGACTCGGAGTAATGGCGAGTTCCAAATTTTAATCGTGGATGATGAACCGATTAATTTACAAGTGCTCGTCAATCATTTATCCCTGGAAAATTATGCGATCGCCACGGCGAATAATGGACCCGAAGCCCTAGCAGAACTGGAAAATGGCTTGCGACCGGATTTGATTTTGCTGGATGTGATGATGCCGAAAATGACCGGCTATGAAGTTTGTCAGCGAATTCGCGAAAAGTTCCCCGCCAATGAGTTACCTGTGGTGTTGTTAACCGCCCGAAATCAAGCCTCGGACATGATGGAAGCCTTTGGATCCGGGGCCAATGATTATCTAACGAAACCCATCTCTAAAAATGAGCTGTTGGCGCGGATTAAAATGCACATTCAACTCTCCAAAATTAACCTCGCTTATGCCCGATTTGTGCCGCGAGAGTTTATCCAGTTCCTGGGCTATGACACCATTTTGGATGTGCAATTGGGGGATCAGGTTCAGAAAGATATGACCATTCTATTCTCGGATATTCGCTCCTTTACTACCCTCTCGGAACGGATGTCGCCTCGGGAGAATTTTAACTTTATTAACTCTTATTTGAGTCGAGTCGGTCCGGTGATTAGAAATCATCATGGGTTTATTGATAAATATATTGGGGATGCGGTGATGGCGCTGTTTCCCGATACCGCAGAAGATGCCATGCGTGCGGCGATCGAGATGCAAAAACAGGTGATGATTTACAACGTGCATCGCCAAAAGAGCGGCTATATGCCGATCGCCATTGGGATTGGTTTGCATACGGGCAGCTTGATGCTGGGGACCATTGGGGAAGAACAACGCATGGAAACCACGGTGATTTCTGATGCGGTGAATTTGGCCTCTCGCATGGAAGGACTGACGAAATTGTATGGGGCCGCCATTGTCATCAGTGGACAAACTCTGATTCATTTAGATGACCCGACCAAGTACAACTATCGGTTTTTAGGCAAGGTTCAAGTCAAAGGCAAAAAAGACTCAGTTGCAGTGTTTGAAGTGCTGGATTGCTATCCTCAAAGTTTAATTGATACGAAACTCGGATCTCGGACTAAATTTGAGCGAGGGATTGTTTTATATCAAGGGGAAAAATTTGCTGAAGCCCATCAATTGTTTAAAAAGGTATTAGAAAATAACCCCCAAGACCAAGCGGCGCGGTTCTATGTGGAGCGTTGCGAGTATTTCTTGAGACATGGCATCTCGAAAGTCTGGGAGGGGTTAGATCCGCTGAATGTCAATGAGAAATTATAATCCCGCTTTTGACCTGACCAGCCCGGATTTTTGGAAATGACCTTGTAGAGTGAGCCAGACAGGGGGATGGAAAGGCTCAGTTTTGAGGATGCATTAAGACTGAGTGCCACAGGACCAGAAACCGGGTTTCTCTGCGAGGTGTATTACGGGTTGCTCCAGAGGATGTGAAGAAACCGGGTTTCTAACCTTGGTGGTAGGAGTTCGGCCATTTTGAGGGAACTCACCCAGCCGACCTCAAGTTACGGGGAGACTATTCCCTTTGAGTTAGCCGATTCGGGCGAGTGATTTTATCTTTTTAGGGTTGGGGAATTTCCATTTTTGGTACAATAAAGATAGAGTTCCGTAACCGTGGTTAATTTGTGGGCGGAGACTGTGCCACATTTCGTCCTGTCCTCAGTCGCGAATCGAGGTGCGATCGCCGCAGACGGGCTCAGACGGGGGGGTAAAAAACCAATAGATTACCGGCACTGGCTTCAAGGTGATGCCTGGTGTAGGAGGGTAGGAACCCTCTCCAGGAGGAGTGTGAACGCAACGGGACAATCCATTGTCGAAACTGTCACGCTATTCCTCCAATTTTGGATGTAAAATCGACAAAATTAAGGGAGTTGGATTGAGGAGGACTGCAAAGTGCGGCACAAAAAGGTGTAAAAGCCTTCCCTGAATCGAGTGACTTCATCCCCGGGAGGAAGCCTCAAAAAAAGTCAGTGAATTTGCCGATTTGTTTCCTGAATTCGAGTATTTCTAGGTTTTAACCGGAGGCGGATAAAAAATCCTGACCTTGGGACAGAGAATCGGAAATAACAACTTAAGTAACCCAAACAAAGTCGAGGAATAAAAGAGGGTGTTTAACCTATCCCAGGAGATGATTGAGATGATGAATACCAAATTGATGAATACCAAACTATTGAGCCTATTATTTGCCCTACCCGTTCTCGTGACGACAAGCAGCAATACCTTTCCTAGAGATGGAATGTTAAAGTCTTCTGATCCTGAACTATTTTTAGAGCAGCAAACGAATGCTGTGGTGACCCAGGAAGAGCCTAGGTCGATGGAATTATTGTTGGCAGCTAGGGGTGAACAACCGGGAAAATGCGAGTTATTAGGGATTTGTAAATAAGCGGGGAGTCACCGGACCCCGGTTGATTCACTCAGGAACAATTCATCGCTTCATCAGGAAGGTTAGAACTTGAGCAGAAACCGAGGAAATGGGGATAACCAGGGGCGATCGCACCGGGAATAAATGTTCGCAGGACTCGGGCAAAATGGCGGCAGTTTTTCAGATGGTTTAAACCTGAGAAACAGACAGTGAGGGTTGAGTCTGCCGTCCGGGGTGTAGACCAGATGAACTCATCCCGTTTAAATTGAATTGAGAGCAATAAAACCATGACGGTCTCTCGGGATCGAAACATTGAAGGGACCTCTATCAAAAGGGTTGCACGACTGCTCTTTTGAGGAACTAGAAGGCGAGTTGTGGCGTGGAAGAGAGCCTAAAAAGCTGGCATCCCAGAGGCAAAGAACTGAACCTGAATACCCGAAACTGGGACTAACCGTGGCTCAGGGAGACTGAGCAGAGGGGAAACCCCGCAAGGCCGGGGTAGACGATTCAAACCGTCACATCAGAAACCGGGATGTCTGGTCAAGACCGGTGACGAATGGGTAGAGATTTTATGAGGAAACCCGGTAGTCTGGCCGCTGTACCGATAATACCCTAGGGGGGTTGATTTCTGCCTGGGAGTACGGCGAGGTAACTGGGGTAGGGACGGACTTCCTTGGCCAAAAACCCTGATGGGAAAAAAAACCATTTGCTGTTAATGTTAGAAGTGTTGACGTTTTCGGTTTTTCTTTCAGGGGATTAGTGGCTTCTACCCAGTTCAAAAACCAAGGGCAAGGGTGATGGAAATTAATTTGAGAAAATTTTATCAAGCGTGTAACCCCAGTAAGACGCTATCCATTGGAAATCCGGAGGATAGACCGTATTATATTGATTTTTCCGGGGTCCGAGGGGGTAAAATAATTGAGGAGTTGGGCCGAACTATTACCCGATTGTCTCCGGATATTCCCACTTGTCAGTTATTTACGGGACATATTGGCTGTGGGAAATCTACGGAGTTGTTGCGGCTAAAGTCTCAATTGGAAGAGGCGGAATTTCATGTCGTGTATTTTGAGTCCTCTCGGGACTTGGAAATGGCCGATGTGGATATTTCCGATATTTTACTGGCGATCGCCAGACAGGTGACGGAAAATCTGGCAGTGAGTGGAATTCCGCTGAGTTCTAGTTATTTTACCAAGCTGTTTAAAGAAATTACGGAGGTCTGGCAAGCGCCCATTGATATTGATCCCACGGCAGATTTAGCGATTTCTATCGCTCAAATTACCAGCCAAGCGAAAGAAAGTCCTAAACTGCGAACCCAGTTACGGCAATATTTAGAACCGCGCACCAGTGGGATTTTACAATCGATTAATGAGGATATTCTCTCGAAGGCAACTCAGGAGTTGCAACGTCGGGACAAACGGGGGTTAGTGGTGATTGTGGATAACCTCGATCGCGTGGATAATCGACCGTTACCTTCCGGGCGATCGCAAACGGAATATTTATTTGTGGATCGCGGTGAACAACTGCGCAAGCTCAAATGTCATTTAGTTTATACCATTCCCCTTTCCTTAATGTTTTCCCATGAATCTGAAGCGCTCAAAAGCCGATTGGGGGCGGGGGTGGCCCCGAAAGTGCTGCCAATGGTGCCGGTGCGATCGCGGGATGGGGAAGACTTTATCGAAGGGTTAGAGTTACTCCGGCAAATGGTTTTGGCGAGGGCATTTCCGGAACTGACCCCCCCAGAACGGCTAGAGGTCATGACTCAAGTGTTTGATAGTGGGGAAACCTTAGACCGCTTGTGCCGGATTAGTGGTGGCCATGTGCGAAATTTATTGGGCTTGATCTATCGGTGTTTACAACAAGAAGACCCGCCTTTTGGTCGAGAAACGATTGAAACTGTCATTTCGGAACGGCGGAACGATTTGGTATTGGCGATCGCCCCGACGGATTGGGAACTGCTCAATCAAGTGCATGAGACCAAAAATGTTAGAGGTGAGGCCGCCTATCAACATTTATTGCGAAGTATGTTCGTGTTTGAATACCGCGATCGCGACTCCGGTCGTTGGTTTGATATCAACCCCATTTTGGCAGAAGCTCAATCCAAAAAGGAAGTTCTCTCTTCGTCTTTTCCCCTGCCTAAAATCCCGAATCGAGTACCCAAGACCCACGATGACGGTTGAACCATGATGAATCTACAGTATGACGACGCCTCCAAAGGGCGCAATGCACAATCTTTAAAGGTTTTACACCGGGCCATTTCCTTTTCTCAAGGGCAGTTTTCCTTGATTTTGGCGCGGTGTAATTATGCCAGTTTGCGCGATCGCGTGACCGCCGACTTGCATGATTCCGTCTCTGTAGAGATTCGCGAACTTCATCTGCCGACTTCGGTGCGGACGCTGTACCAAACCATCCAAGATGAAATTGGCACCGAACAACCCGAGGCATTAATGGTGTTTGGACTCGAATCAGTCAGTCATTTGGATCGCCTGTTTATGGCCGCCAATCAGGTCCGGGAAGAGTTTAGAAAGCACTTTCCCTTTCCGATTGTCTTTTGGGTGGATGACCGGGTTTTAAAAAGCTTTATTCGGGTGGCCCCGGATTTTGAAAGTTGGGCCACCAGTACGGAGTTTTCCCTCTCGACAACAGCGGCGATCGAGACGATCGCCATCAGTGTGGATCGGGTCTTTTCTGAGGTAGTGGAACGGGGTTCCCTCGACTTTATTCCTAACTCGACAATTCTCGGGACTCGCAACTGCCTGGAGTTAGGATTTGCTAAACAAGAATTAAGCAGTCGCCAGGTGCAGTTGGTTCCGGAACTGGAAGCGAGTTTACAGTTTGTGCTAGGTCGCGATGATTATGCCTGCGATCGCCTAGATTTGGCCTTAAAACACTATCACCAAAGCTTGGCCTTTTGGCAACAACTCCCCGACTCCTCCAGCTACAACGGTGAGCAAGACTCGATGGTCCGGGGCGATCGCCAGTCCATGCCGTTTATTCCCCTCACCCCCAACCCCTCTGCCCTGATTTGGGAAATGCCACCCCTGCGGTATTCCTTGCAACAGGGGGTGGTGTTGTTTCACATTGGACTATGTTACTGTCGTCTAGCACAACTGGATCAAACCCAGGAAAAACAGCATTTACAAGAGGCCCGGTCTTATTTAGAAGACTGTGTGCGCGTCTTTGAGGAGTCCAGACATCCGGAATTAGTCGCCAAGTTTATCGGACAACTGGGTGAGATTTTGCAGAGGTTAGAGGCATGGGATGCCTTATCCATTGTGGCCAAAAAGTCGATTACCTTGCATCAGCATTGCAAACCCCAGGAGTTGGCCCGGGATTATGGATTTTTGGCCGAGGTGGCGTTGCAACAGTCCCAGTGGGAAAAAGCTCGGAATTTTGCCGAACGCGCCCTAGAAGTCCTCTCCCATGCCCCCAAGGTGCTGATTCCCCGGCCTCATGGGTTATATTTACTGCTGCTGGCCCGGGCTTTTGCTCAGGTGGGTCAAGGGGAACAGGCGATCGCTCACTTGCACCGGGCCGAACATTTGAGCGATCCCCAGTATGACTTGCAGTTATATCGCCGGATTTTAGAGGAGTTGCGATCGCTGTATTTTCAACGGTCGGAATATCTGAAAGCCTTTGAAATTAAGCAAAAACAACGGGCCGTCGAGGCTCAGTTTGGCTTACGGGCTTTTATTGGGGCGGGACGTTTACAAGCGCGCCTGCATACGTTGAATCCCTCTATGATGGTGAGTGTTCCCCCTACTCATGTTCCCGTGGAAATTGCCACATCGGGACGGGAAGGGGATGTGAATCGCTTAATCGAACGTTTGGGTCGGAATGACTACCGACTCACGGTGATTCATGGTCATTCGGGGGTCGGAAAAAGTTCCCTGGTTCAAGCGGGATTAGTGCCGGTCCTCAAACAAACGGCGATCGCCGCCAGAAATGCCTTCCCGGTTCTGCTGCAAGTGTACACCGATTGGGTCACCGGCTTAAAGCAAGGCATCGAACGGGGACTAGAAGAGTCTGGATATGACCGGGACGACTCGGGCCGCTTAACGGGAAATCCGACCCCAACTCTCGATTTCAATGCCAATCAGTTCTCACCCCATGTTCAAGAATTACTCGAAGAACTGCATCGCAATAACGAGCGCAATTTACTCACGGTCTTAATCTTTGACCAATTTGAGGAATTCTTTTTTGTTGAAAATGACCCGGGTCAGAGACAAGAATTCTATCAATTTTTAAACGCCTGTGTCAATGTTCCCTTTGTGAAAGTAATCTTTTCTTTACGAGAAGATTACTTACATTATTTACTGGAATGCGAACGCCTCGGGAATCTGGAGGTGGTGGATCGGGATATCCTGAATAAAAAGTTCCGCTATTACCTGGGAAATCTCTCTCAGGCGAAAGCGCGACAAGTGATTGAAAGTTTGACCCAACGCGCTCAATTTTATTTAGAACCCGCCTTAATTGAAGAATTGGTGGAGGACCTGGCCGATCGCGTTGGGGAGGTGCGTCCCATTGAGCTACAAGTCGTCGGTGCTCAACTGCAAGCTGAGAATATCACCACCTTAGAACAATATCGGAAATGCGGGCCGAAAGAGAAGCTGGTGCAACGTTTCTTAGAAGAAGCCATCGCCGACTGCGGCCCGGAAAATGAATATACAGCGAGGTTGCTGCTTTACTTTCTCACGGAAGAAAGCGGCATTCGTCCCCTGAAAAAGCAGGCGGAATTATTAGCAGATTTAACCCCAGAATTAGCGGTTCATCCAGAGAATTTAGAAGAGATTTTAAAAATCCTGGAAAAGGCGGGGTTAGTGTTTGTGCTGCCGGAACTGCCGGAAAGCCGCTATCAGTTGGTTCATGATTATTTAGTGAAATTTATCCGGGAACAGGACCGCATTCAAGCCGGATTAAGAGGGTTGCGAGAAAAGAACAAAGAGTTGCAAGCGACGAATTTGAAACTCTATCAAGAAAAAGAAGTTCAGGCGGAATTAACCCAATCCAAGGAGCGACAAAAGCGGATGCAGACCCAACTGAATGTAATTCTGGCGATCTTCGTGGCCGGGTTTGGAGTGTTAAGCTGGCAAGCGGTCTCCAAAAGCATGAAGGCTTCTATTGCTGAATTGGAAGCCAAAAATTTATCTTCCGAAGCCTTGCGCCTGAACAACAACGAATTTGGGGCATTATTAAATAGCATTCAGGTCGGGCAGAAAACCTCGGAAATCATGCGATCGCCCCTGTCCTTGGAAATGCAGACCGCCAGTGTCTTACAACTGGCCTATACCGTTCGCGAAATCAACCGCTTACAAGAACATACAAACAGTGTACTCAGCGTCACCTTTTCCAACGATGGCGAACTGATTGCCACCGCCAGTACGGATAAAACCATTAAACTGTTTACCCCCAAAGGTCAATTAGTCCGGACCCTGAATGGTCATGAACAGCCGGTGACCCGAGTCGCCTTCAGTCCGGATGGACAAACCATCGCCTCCACCAGTACCGATGGCACCATCAAACTTTGGCAGCGGGATGGTACATTGATCCGCACCCTCACGGGCCATAGTCTCGGCGTCACCAGCGCCAGCTTCAGTCCCGATGGACAAATCCTGGCCTCCAGCAGTCAAGATAGAACCATTAAACTCTGGAACCTCCAGGGACAGCTACTCCGCACCATTAATACGGAGAATGCACCGATTCTGTTGGTGCGATTTTCCCCCGATGGACAGACGATCGCCTCCGCCAGTTTAGATAACACCGTGAAACTGTGGAACATTAACGGCAACGCGATCGCCACCTTTACCGGCCATGAACAAGGGGTAACCAGTGTGAGTTTCTCCCCGGACGGACAAACCCTCGCCTCCGGTAGCATCGATAAAACCGTGAAACTGTGGAGACGCAACGGCACTGAAATCGCCACCCTGCGCGGCCATACAGAAACCGTCCTCGGAGTCAACTTCAGTCTCGATGGCACCACCATTGCCAGCGCCAGTGTCGATCGCACGGCCAAATTGTGGCGTCAAGACCCGCAAACCAACCAATGGGTAGAGAGTGATACACTCCAGGGACATCGCGATGAAGTCTGGAGTGTGAGCTTTTCTCCCGATGGCGAAACCATCGCCACCGCCAGTCTGGACAACACCGTGAAACTCTGGAAAAGTTTTCCCAGAACACTTCCGGGATTTCGGCAACATACCGATGAAGTCTTGGTGGTGGCTTTTTCTCCCAATGGCCGCGTGCTCGCCTCTGCCAGCAAAGATAACACGGTGATGTTATGGGAACCCAACGGGAACAAAATGGCCGACCTCACGGGACATCAGGATGCCGTCTGGAACCTGAGCTTTAGTCCCGATGGCGAACTCTTTGCGACGGCAAGTGCCGACAATACCGTAAAACTGTGGAGTAAATCTCGAAGGGATTTAGTAGCGACTTTAGAAGGTCATCGGGACCGAGTTTTGGGAATTGATTTCAGTCCCGACGGCCAACAAGTGATTTCCGGCAGTGGAGACGGGATGGCGATTCTCTGGAGTAAAACCGGGGAACGACTTCGCACATTTCGGGCGGATGAGGGTTCCCTGAATAGCGTCACCTTTTCCCCGGATGGTAAACGCATTGCCACTGCTGGAGGAGATAATACGGTTAAACTTTGGAATTTAGAAGGGAGACTGCTCCAAACCATCGGGGAACATCAAGGGGAAGTATATAGCGTGAGCTTCTCTCCCAATGGAGAACAGATTGCTACGGCCAGTCAAGATAAGACGGCGAAAATCTGGAGTAAAGACGGGAAGACGATCGCCACCCTAGAGGGACATATTCGGTCCGTGTACTGGGTGACTTATAGTCCCAATGGACAACTGATTGCCACAGCGAGTGAGGATAAGACCGTGAAACTTTGGACCAAAGATGGCAGGGAGATCGCCACCCTGGAAGGTCACAACGATGCCGTCCTCAGTCTGAGTTTCAGTCCGGATAGTAAAACTTTGGCCTCTTCCAGTAAAGATAAAACCGTGATTTTATGGAACCTGAACCTGGAAGATTTGTTAAACCGCAGTTGCTTGTGGGTGGATGATTATTTGGCGCATAATTCCCGGGTGAAAGAGGGCGATCGGGCGGTATGCGATCAGATCTTAGGGGAGAATGGGGAGGGGTTTGAATTGTGGGGGAATGGGGAGTAAACCCAGGGTAAGCACATCTACTTTACTAGACCTCTTGCCTCATTCTTTAAAGCCCCCCTTTTTAAGGGGGGTTGGAGGGATCAATGCGGATTTTTGCAAGAGGTCTATTTGGGACGACCCCCGGTTTCTTGTCCCTTACCCCAGAGTTAGAAACCGGGTTTTTTACCTAAATTTTGGCAACCGAAACACCAGATGCTGATAGAAAACCCGTTTCTTGTCTCTCCCCCCAGGCTCAGAATTAACGGGAAAAACGAGCTAAAAGTTCCTCGCGGGATAGCTGCAAAATCAACTGAGCTTGCTCCAATGGGGGAATTTCGA
>CAYUEH010000060.1:0-15295 GCA_964442465.1 uncultured Laspinema sp.
AAGTCGTTACTACGAACAAATATCCTCCCCATCCTCCCCATCTCCCCCATCTCCCCCATCTCCCCCATCTCCCCCATCTCCCCCATCTCCCCCATCCTCCCCATCCTCCCCATCTCCCCCATCCTCCCCATCTCCCTTTTACAATAAAGTTGAGATAACTTGTTAAGAATTGTAAGGTTTTGGCATGGTAGATCAACTGATTAGAGCAACGGCAGCGGATGGAGGGATTCGAGCAGTTGGGGTGATTACGACGCGGTTGACGGAAGAGGCGCGTCAGCGGCATAAGCTCTCCTATGTGGCAACGGCGGCCCTAGGACGTACTTTATCATCGGGATTGCTTTTGGCTTCTAGTATGAAGCGACCGGGATCGCGGGTGAATATTCGGGTTAAAGGCAATGGACCATTAGGCGGCATTTTAGTGGATGCGGGATTAGATGGAACCGTGCGCGGGTATGTGGATAATCCCGAGATAGAATTGCCGCCGAATGCGATCGGGAAATTGGATGTGGGGGGTGCTGTCGGGAAGGATGGCTATCTCTACATCGTCCGAGATGTGGGATATGGTTATCCGTATTCGAGTACCGTGGAACTGGTTTCGGGTGAAATCGGGGATGATATTGCTAATTATCTGGTGACTTCAGAGCAAACGCCTTCGGCCCTGGTGGTGGGGGTATTTGTAGAGGCAGCAGGGGTGCAAGCGTCCGGAGGAATTTTGTTGCAGGTGATGCCGAAAGCGGCAACGGATGAGGAACTTGTGGCGCTGTTGGAATCGCGGGTGGCCAGTTTGTCGGGATTTACACCGTTATTGCAAGCGGGTAAGACTCTGCCGGATATTTTCGAGCAATTGCTGGGAGATATGGGGTTGAATATTTTACCGGAAAGACAACTGGTGCGCTTTCATTGCGGATGTTCTCATCAACGGATGTTAGGGGCGTTGAAGTTGCTGGGGGAAGACGAACTGCTGGATATGATTGAGAAAGATGATGGTGCTGAGGCGGTTTGTCACTTCTGTGGGGAGGTTTACACGGCCAGTCGCGATCAACTCACGGAACTGATTGGGGCTTTGCAAGCGGAGTCTTGATGGGGGCGATCGCCTAACCCTTACTAGACCCCCATCCCTCAAACTGATGCGGAGTATGGGGGTCCAGTAAGGGTGAGAAACCGGGGTTTTTGACAGAAATGGGGTTTCTAAGCTCTAGAGAATGCAGTCCTAGGGGGAAGTTTTTAAAGAAAGTGGGGATCGCAACTGAAAATAACATGAGAAGATAAGAAGCAACGAATCAATCGGTGTGACCGCTTAACGGTAGAATTGATTCTCTTTCCTGGGGTGATGCGCTAATTCTCCCAATCTGGAATAGGCTGTTTTCCAGGATTCGATCTACTGCGTTAAGGGATCTGGGTGCGGGTAATCTACAGATTGTCAAGGACAAGAAGGATAGAGAAAACCGGAAAGGCGGGGGGTGCAGATGTAGATCCGCCTAGAAGGAAAAGGTAAATCAGCGAACGGCGTTGCCAAAAAAAGCTCTAGCACTCTTAAGCTAAATAATTCTTGGTGCTAGATTGAAGAACATATAACCGGCTTTGATTGAACCTAATATTTAGGTTTTGGAACTGTGGCCGAATCGTAAAACCTGTCTTTCTAAAACAGCCAAGCAAGACTGACGCAAGAGTGTTTTCGGGTGGGCTATGACTAAAGATCGCAAATTTCCAGAGCAGTGGCCTAAAGCCCAGCCGTCGGAGTCGGGACAACCGGACTCGACGGCGAAAATGCCTGCATCGTCCCTGTCTGGGTTCCCCGGGAGTGCTGCTGGGGCGGGTTCGCGGCCAGGTTCGGGTCTGCAACTGCCGTCTTCGAGAGCGGATGTATTTTCCACAGGAGCAGGAACCGATCGCCCGGGGTCTGGGAACCCGAAGCACTTTGAAGCAAGTAAGAGGACTGACCCAATGTTAAATCCACAGGTTCGAGATCGTAGGTCCTCCGATCGCAGTCTGCATGGGTGGGTCAAATGGCTGACCAATTGGCAACTCTGGGCCCTGGTCACCTTTCTGTTGACGGGAGGACTGGGGGGAACGGCGTTACTGATATTATTGCGTCTTCCGGCGACGCCCACTTGTGGAGAGAGTAGTTGGACTTCGGCTTCGGAGCATTTGTACTGTGCACAACAAGCGGCAAACGAGCGAACGGTAGATGGGTTGTTGCGGGCGATCGCTGAGGTGCATCAACTGCCCTCAGACCACCCCCTCCGTCCGGAAATCAATCGTCAGATTGAAAAATGGGCAGGACAACTGCTGGATTTGGCTGAGAAAATATTTCAGGAAGGCCAGATCAACCAAGCGATTGCCTCCGCCCGTCAGATTCCCAGCAATACGACTGCTGCCGGTTTAGTCCAAGAGCGGATTACTCGCTGGCAGTCTATCTGGAATGAGGCGGAAAATCTTTATAAAAATGCTGAGTCAGAGTTGGAAAAGGAAAACTGGAACCAAGCTCTGGGCTATATGCGACAACTGCTATCCGTGGAAAATACTTACTGGGAAACGGTGCGCTACGATCGCCTCAATGAACTGATCCGCCTTACTCAGCAAGAAGGTCAAACCTTGGCAAACGCCCGCAGTCTAGCGGAACAAGGAGAACTCAAAAATATCACTGAAGCGATCGCCCTGGTGGATAAAATTGAACCCCAGAGCAAGTTATATAAAAAATCTCGGTCTTTAGCCACGGATTTGTCCAAGCAAATCCTCGCATTAGCCCGCAAAAATGGGGATGACCAGAAGTGGGAAGATGCGATTTACATTGCTCGTCAAGTTCCGGGTAACAGTTCGGTTAAAAAAGAGGCAGAGGATTTCATCGAACTGACTCGGGCGCGGTCCATTGCCACTCGGGTAACGGTTCGCTCTTTGGAAGATGCGATCGCCAAAGCCCAAGTGATTGGCCCCGATCGCCCCCTACACTTGGAAGCCAAACGGTTAATCTCTCAGTGGCAGGATAGCATCAAAGATGTGGCCTACCTAGAACAGGCACGGAATCTGGCGATGGCGGGGAATGTGAACAATTTGCGCTCGGCGATCGCCCAAGCTCAACTGGTGAGTCGCACCAATCTGGTTTGGGATCGAGCCCAGGAAGAAATTAACGAGTGGCAAAGTCGGATTGAGGAGACTGAAGACCGGCCCTATCTCAGACAGGCTGAACAACTGGCGAGTTACCGCGATCGGGCTTCGTTACAAGCGGCGATCGATACCGCTCGGAAGGTGGGTTCAGGGCGGGCTTTGTATGATGAGGCCCAGGAAAAGATTCAGGAGTGGAATCAGGAAATTCAACGACTGGAAGACCAGCCGATCTTAGACCGAGCCTGGAATTTGGCGCAATGGGGAAATATCAATGGGGCGATCGCTACCGCTCAAGGCATTCGTCCCGGTCGCTTGCTGTACAGTGAGGCCCAGTCGGCGATTCAAACCTGGCAGCAGGAAGGTCGCGATCGCCAACTCCTGGACCGCGCCTATCAGCTTGGAGATATTTCTCAAAGTCCCGAACGGTTGATTCAGGCGATGGATTTGGCCAATCAAGTCTCTTCTCAGTCTAATTTACGCTTTAGTGCCGATGCGGCGATTCAAGACTGGAGTCAACGGATTTTGGCCCTGGCCCAACAACGGTCTTTGGAGAATCTTCCCCAGGCGATCGAACTGGCTCGGATGATTCCATTTTATTCCAATCTGTATAATCAGGCACGGCGAGAAGTTGAGGCATGGGAAACGATTCTGAATCCGCCTCCGGTGCGAGTCCGGGAACCGAGTCCAGCGGCGATCGACCTCAGTCCCACTCCTACGCCCTTCCCCCAAGAAACCCCGACCGAATCAGTAAATCCGCCCGTCTCCCCCTCGGAACCCACACCGACCTCAACTGACCTCCCGGCCACTTCTGCGCCGCCTCTACCCCTCGATCCCATTGAGGGGATGGGGAGGGATTCTCAGACTCCCCCCCTGATCGAACAGATTGAGTAATTGATCCATTAGGCTGGGGCCAATTCCGGTCCTCTCCCCAAGATTCAGGGGAGGGGATTGAATCCGGCGATTTGTACAAAACCTCAACTTGCCAGGATTGTGGGGGGATCTCTTCAATTTTACGCCTGAAGAGGGTTTGGAGACCCAACCTCTACATGAAACAACGATTTTTCGTCATTAAATTTATCTCCTCGATCGGGCTACTCTTTTTAGCCGGGAGATCCGGCTGTCGCTTCTGGGGCTTTAAAAATTCTTAACAAGAAAAATGAGAGGCAAACCCACAAACTAGGGTATAATAATAAGATTGTAGACTATAAATTCACAGCTAAAATCTCACCTTAACATCATAATGCCGCAGGTTGAATGAGTTAGAAAGCCTGCAAGTTTGGCAATATAAAAATTAGGGGTGCTTCCGGTGGTGATACAGGGAGAGAAATCTATCTAGTCCAGATTAGGGGGATCTCGCTGATGTTGCAGCAGTGGGATAATTACGGAATGGGGCTTTTCCACGGAAGATTGCCTCTCGCTTGTCTGCGCGAATGAAACTCATCCCGGATAGAAGACCCAGATTTCGCGGAAGGAAGAAGGAAAGCGGATGCAGGAGTTGGGATCTGGGGTGGCGACGGCAGTCCTCTCCCCGGGAATCGTCGGGGTGGCAGAGGGCAAACTGAAGGGCGATCGCCCTTCCCGTTGAGAGGAGTGTTCCCTGCCTAAATCTATCGCCATTTTGAGGCGCAACCGTTACTCTAGAATAATGAAGCACCACTTACTTTGGAGCATTCCAGCCGATTGATATCGATCCGTCAGTAGTGCTCGCCACTGTTGGTGCTTATGTCATATTAAAGAGAGGGAAGTTCATGTTAGCCCGAAACATAACAGTTTATGCACAATTGTCCTGAGTAACATTCCAATGGTCCACCATTCCCCCTGTGAATGTAGTCGCCACTCAACACACACCCTAAATATTAATGCATCGTCTGATGAGAAAATTCGCGTCCCAGAGGAATTTCCTAAAGCGGTTCTTCGTGAAAATTAGCCAGAGTGTCAAGAGATTTGTTTCCCTGTACTTCCAATCAAACGGGAAGCAGAAAATGTCAAAAGCCAAGCGGTTATTGATTTTGTTTTTGGCATTTTTCATTTTGCCGGTAACCTTCGGACTGTTTTCGGGTCAGGCTAATAGCCAAATGCCGGAACCGAGATATTACAGCCAAGACATCCCCGTTCCCACACCGGATGAGTGGGAAGATGACAACGGTGACAACCAGGACACTGACAACAGCGAGGAGAGTGAAGAAGACGAGGACAGCGATGGACTGCAAAAATTTGATGAAGTGGTGAAAGATGCTGAAAAACTCCCCGGACTGTTCACCCTTTATCATAATAAGAAAACGGGGAAAGTTTACCTGGAGATTCAGCCGGAACAACTGGATACCAACTTCTTATGCGTAATGACGTTAGCATCCGGGATTGGAGAAGGGGGATTGTTCCGGGGGATGCCTCTCCAGGATTTTCTCTTTTTCTTTAAACGGGTGAACAAAAACATCCATTTTGGGGTGAGGAATGTTTATTTCCGGGCAAGTCCTGGAGATCCGATTGAGCGATCGCTCAACCGTTCCTTTAGTGATTCTGTTCTGGCTTCTTTACCCATCGAAAGCATTCATCCCGACCGGGAAAGCCTCCTGATTGACGTCAATAAACTCCTGATTGAGCGCCAGGATATTAGTGGTTTGACGTCAATTTTACCCTGGTTATTAGGGACAGCCTATGCCAGAGATAGCGATAAATCCTATTTTGGGCGCGTTCAAACTTTCCCCGCTAATGTAGAAATTGAATCCGTCTATGGGTTCACGGGTGGGGAAGGTTTATTCTCCAATGTCCAGAGTTTGCCTGATAGTAGGGGGTTTTCTCTAAATGTGAATTATAGTTTCTCTGCACTGCCGGTTAACAATGGCTTTCGTCCTCGATTAGCAGATAACCGAGTCGGCTATTTTATCACCGCCTATCAGGATTTATCTGACGATCGCAGTCAAGAACCCTTCCAGCGTTATATTAACCGCTGGCATTTGGAAAAAGAAAACCCCGATGCCCCACTTTCTCCCCCGAAACAGCCGATTATTTTCTGGATCGAAAACAACGTTCCACTAGAATATCGGGATGCAGTTCGCGAAGGCATAGAAGTCTGGAATCAGGCATTTGAGAAAGCTGGGTTTATTAATGCGATCGAAGCCCGACAAATGCCCGATGATGCGGTTTGGGATCCGTCAGATGTGCGCTACAACACCATTCGCTGGTCCAGTTCCTTTGAATCCTGGTTTGCCGGAGTCGGTCCCTCTCGCGTCAACCCCCTCACCGGGGAAATTTTAGATGCGGATATTCTCATTGATGGGAATATCGTGCGCAGTATCAAAAATGAATATCGCACCCTGGTTCAACAACAACCCAATGCCTCAGAAATGACCTTCTTGGGCAAAATGTTACAAGGGACTCCCTGCTTCCCGGGGATGAGTGGCAACTCCGGCATGGGTAACAGTGACGGGATGACGGGGAATTCAGGTGCCCCAGTCCAACAACCGCCCCAGGTGCACAGCTTCGTCCGCAAGATGATGGAAAGATATGACCTCTGCTATGGCATGGAAGCGCCCCAACAGTTGGCGATCGGGGCAATGGGTTTGTCCATGCTTCATAATGCCTTTCCCAGTGGGGAGGAAATGACACAATATATCAATCAGTATCTAACCTTCCTCACTGCCCACGAAGTCGGTCATACCTTGGGACTGCGCCATAACTTCCACGGCAGCACCATGTTATCACCGGAGGACTTGCATAATACCGCGATTACTCGCACAGAAGGAATGGTTGCCTCCGTTATGGACTATGTTCCGGTGAACTTAGCCCCCAGCGACCAGACACAGGGTGACTTTTTCCCGATGTTAGTCGGCCCTTATGATGAATGGGCGATCGAATACGGGTATAAACCGATGCCTGGAATGCTGCCTCAACAAGAACAGCGGGAATTGCAACGAATTGCCGCTGAAAGTAGCACGAACCCAGATTTAGCTTATGCCCCCGATGAGGATTCGATGGATATTCTCAACCCAGCGGCGAATACGTTTGACCTGAGTGGAGATATGCTGCAATACTCCGAGTGGCAATTGGAAAATGCCCGGGAAATGTGGGAACGCCTGGATACACGCTATCCCGTCAGTGGGGAAAGTTTCAGTGATGTCCGGCGAATGTTTGATACGGTGTTTTCCTATTATTTCCGACAGGCAATGAATGCCACCCTTTATATCGGGGGCCAATGGTTTAATCGCAATCATGCTGACGGCAACGGACGCTTACCCTTTGAACCTGTGTCCGTAGAGAAACAGCGTCAGAGTTTGGCATTGCTGCAAAAATACATTTTCGATGAAACGGCATTACAATTTCCGCCGCAACTTCTGAATAAATTAGCCCCCGATCGCTGGTATCACTGGGGTGCAGTTCCCGTGGTTTATCCCCTAGATTATCCAATTCATCAACGGATTAATTTATTGCAACGGATCGTTCTGCGTGAGTTGTTCTCTTATCCAAGGCTAATCCGCTTACAGGATTTAGAATTAAAAACTGAACCCGGTCAAGCCTTGACCATGCAGGAACTATTTGACACCCTAGAAGGGGGAATTTGGACCGAGGTCGTCGATCGCCCCGATGACCTAAAAGTGATTTCCAGTGTCCGTCGCAGTCTCCAACGAGAACATTTAGGGATGTTAATCGCAATGGTTTTGCGCAACTCCAATGTTCCAGACGAAGCCCGAACCCTCGCCCGGTATAACTTACGGCAACTCCGAGAGGAAGTGGACAATACCCTCAAACGGCGCGGACGGCATCTGGATACCGCCAGTAAAGCCCATTTAGAGGAAACCCGCGATCGCATCGCTCAAACCCTAGAGGCGCAGTTCCAGTCCCGTTGAGGTTGGTCATTGGTCATTGGTCATTGGTCCTTGGTCATTGGTCATTGGTCATTGGTCATTGGTCCTTGGTCATTGGTCATTGGTCCTTGGTTGATGAGGGAGATAGGGAGGATGGGGAGGATGGGGAGGATGGGGGAGATTTGACTGAAGATGCTTCTTCCTGTTTGTAGTAACGACTTCAGTCGTTATCCCCTCCCCGTTCGTAGTAACGACTTCAGTCGTTCCTCTTCCTGTTCGTAGTAACGACTTCAGTCGTTCCCCCTTCCCCAGGAGAGCCAATGAAGTACAATTCTCTAAAAGCACCTGGAATTCCAGTGCTTTTAGAGAATCCTCCTTTCTCCCAACTCCTCCTGAC
This sequence comes from uncultured Laspinema sp., assembly GCA_964442465.1. GTDB lineage: Bacteria > Cyanobacteriota > Cyanobacteriia > Cyanobacteriales > Laspinemataceae > Laspinema. The sequence goes on from CAYUEH010000060.1 coordinate 8,305, forward strand.
CCTTTCTTCTAAATAGACTGGCACATGACATTTATCTCGATTGTCTACGCCCTCTTTCTCCTAAGCATCCTGGGTATCTACTGGACCGTTAACAAACAGCGATCGCGCCTGTGGATTCTGTTAATCGCCAGCTTAGTCTTTTACACCTCCCTCCAGGTGGAATATATTCCCCTGCTGCTGCTAGGGACTTGGATTAACTACCGCATCGGACGGGCGATCGCCAAAACCTCCGAACGTCAACCCAACCCCCAAACCTGGCAACTTGCCACCGACGACTGGCAAACTCAATTTGCCGCATGGGAACGCCGCCGCCTCATGGGATTATGGGGTGGTATCCTCTTCAACATCCTCCTCCTCGCCGGATTCAAATACATTCCCTTCATCTTCAACACCCTAGGGACCTGGTTTAACCTCCCCGGAGCCCAAGAAACCGCCACCTGGTTTCAACAGAACATTCTCCCCCCATTGGGACTGAGTTTTTTCGTCTTTGAATGCATCGCCTACCTCATCGACGTTTATCGCGGTTCCCCCGCCTCCGCCCAATTTCTGCGCTTTGCCTCCTATAAACTCTTCTTTCCCAAACTCATCTCCGGACCCATCACCCGGTATCATCACTTCCAACGACAACTCAAAACCCTAATTTTCCCCTCCTCCCATGACTGGGTAGAAGGACTCTGGTTGATTGCCTGTGGCGCATTCAAAAAAGGCGTCGTAGCCGATCGCCTAGGAATCTTCGTCACCCTCAGCTTTGAAAACGTCCAACGCGCAGGCAGCGGTGACCTCTGGCTTGCTACCATAGCCTATGGATTGCAACTGTTTCTCGACTTTAGCGGTTACGTCGATATCGCCCGAGGCAGCGCCATCCTCCTCGGATTCAACCTCCCCAAAAACTTCAACTTCCCCTACTTCAGCACCAGCATCGCCGACTTTTGGCGACGCTGGCACATCACCTTGGGAGATTGGTTAAGAAACTATCTGTATTTCCCCCTAGGCGGGTCCCGAGTCGGATTAACCCGCACCTGCCTCAACTTAATCATCGTCATGTTAATCGCCGGAATATGGCATGGTGCCGCCTGGGGATTCATCCTCTGGGGTGCAGTCCACGGCATCGCCTTAGCAGTCCATCGCCTCACAGACATCCTCTCCAAACGAGTCGAGGGGTTAAAACTCCTCTGGAAAACCATCCCCGGCATACTCTTCAGTTGGTTTCTCACTCAAACCTTCGTCTTTTTAGCCTGGATTCCCTTCCGCCTCCCCAACCTCCGAGAATCCGGATGGGTGATGCGGCACTTCTGGGGACATACCGGAGACATCCAATTCACCCAGAAAGTCTATCTGGAAACCCTAGGCTTGCAGCGCATTGAAGTCACCTTATTGTTAGTCTTAATTTGGCTAATCATGACCCTAAGTTACGCCATGAATCGCGGCTTAAAATTGCAACTAAACTGGCCCATTAAAATAGCCTTAGTTCCCCTTTGCCTCTATACGGTCTGGATTTTCGCCCCAGAAGGCGGCTTACCCTATATCTACTTCGATTTTTAACCCCAGTTCGTAGTAACGACTTCAGTCGTTATCTTAGTTCGTAGTATAGCGCTTCTCATCTCCATAAGGTACAGACCCTCACCCCAAACCCCTCTCCCAGAACGGGAGAGGGGCTTTGAAAAGTACCTCATCAGTCCGGGAACCGCTATAACGACTTCAGTCGTTATCTTAGTTCGTAGTATAGCTAGTCTAAATCAGTTTGACAATGGATCCAAGGCTGAAAGTCTTGGAGTGCGAGCATCTTGCTCGCTATCTTTATGTCAAATTCATTTAGGGTCGCTATATAGCGGTTCCCGGACGCTGATGGTACAGATATGATGAGGAGTGCGAGCATCTTGCTTGCTTTTTTTCGAGCGAGCAAGATGCTCGCACTCCTAAAGAATGTATCGCATCACTTTGGTAAAAATAACGACTGAAGTCGTTATCTTTTTGAGTTCGTAGTAACGACTTCAGTCGTTCCCTCCCCCTATTAAATACGCTTTAAACAAAACCTGAACGGCAAACAGAGACAATCCATTCCCGGTCACTTTTTCAATTAACCCCCGCTTCTTCAAAGACTGTACCGCCTTCAAAAACTCAGCATCAGACAAAGCCAACTCAGCCGGTTTTTGAAAAATATCCGCTGCTTCCTGGTTCGCCAACCACCGAATCACCAGTTTCTCCGACTCCGACAACCGTTGATAATACCCTTGTAATCGGGATTCTAAGTCTCCGAGAAAGAGACTGGGATAGGATAAGAAGCGATCGACACTGCCATCAAATAAATCTTGAATCGTAGAGGCAATGATATTTAACCAGGAAGGATTACCGCCATAAATCCGAATCAGTTCCCCCCATTTATCGGAATCAGTTAATCCTTTAGAGTCCAAAATATCTACGGCAGACTCTCCTAATCCCCCCAAATTTAGACTCCGACAGTGACGATTTTCTCTTTCTAGGCTGACGATTTCCGTAGGGGTTTCCCAACTGAGGAGAAGGAAGCAACTATTATGAGGCGATCGGGCAATTTGTTCCCAAAATTTGCCATAGTCTTGACAATTCGGCAGATAGGTTCCCGCTAATTCCCCACTGGCAAAGAGTTCTTGTAACTCATCGAGGATAATCAGGCAAGAGTTGGAACGCAGATAATCAATCAAAGAAGGCAGTGGGATTTCTCCATTTGCCGATAAAAACTCAGTTAATTGAGTTGTGAGGCATGGCAGCGTCAGAGTATTGGTACAGTTGCGCCAGAGAATACAGTCAAAATTCTCTTTAATCTGTTCCACCATTTCTCTAGCAAGGGTAGTTTTACCCATTCCCGGCAAACCACAGAGATTGACAATGCGGATTTTGTCATCAAGTATCCAACCTTTGAGCCTTGTTATCTCATTGCTACGGTTGTAAATAGGAGCAAATTCCGGCGCTTCGGTGAAGTCGTAGCGTTTTTTGGCTTTTTGGTTGGAGGGGGTGGAGGGCGATCTGGTTTGAGTTGCTTCCCTAGAGGGCCTATTCTCTCCACAAAGATTGATGCTACTTCGCACAAATTTACTATGTAGTACAAAATTATTACTTACATTTGAATTTGATATAGAAACCCGTTCAAGGGTAGCGCGGAAGTTAGATTTATTAACTTTTTCCTCTAATTCTTCTGAGAACAGTTGCCATAAAGTGCCAGCTACCCTTTTAACATTCGCTTCAGTACAGTGATATTCCTCCGCGATTTCCCTGTATTTTTGACTATTCCAGACCCCTGCTAATACTGCCTGTTGCAAACTATTTAAGTGGGACCCAGTTTTCGTGAGCAGTAACTCATCAGCCCATTTCAGGACTTCTTGGACATCCATCGGCAACATAGAAAGTAGTTTTTAGTAATTCTACTACTTTTTTTATCTTTTTGCAACCTTTAGCAACCAAACATCACTTTTTGTCACCCTCTCAAAAGCCAAACACTTCATAAATTAGCCACCAAATGCTACCTCGTAGGGGATGACAGGAGACCAATTGGGTGGCACTATAGTTAAGTGAACAGCAATTTTATAAGCTGGACAGCAACCCTCTAAATTCTGGGATAAAGTAAGGGCGTCATAATTCTCCCTTTGTCTTATGCTTAAACAAATCCTCAGATCTTTAGCCCAACTCGTCAGATCCTTAATCCAATGGATCAACTCTTTAGTCCGGGTTAAAAACGACACCCTAACAGTTTTATTTTTTGGCAAAACTGGAGTGGGAAAAAGCAGCACCCTCAACGTCCTATTTGGCTTAAACTGGGCCACCGATCATGCTGTGGCTTGTACTAAAAAGCCTCATATTGCCTATATAGATGCCTCTCATTACTCGGGTTTTCCCTATAAGCAAGTAAGAGTGGTGGATCTACCGGGAATTGGCGAGAGTCTAGCTGGGGATAAAAAATACATGGCTTACTACAAAAAATGGATTCCTCAAGCAGATTCTTTAGTATGGGTGACGCAAGCTAATACGAGGGCCTACAAACGGGATGAAATTTTTTTGAAGCAGTTAAAACCTTTTTTCAAAAAGTCTTTATTTTTAATAGTCGCCCTTAACAAAATAGATTGTCTGGGAGTGTATGAAGGTGAAAAGCCATTTCAAATTGAAACAACAGAGCCTTCAGAAGATCAAGTTAAGCTAATTCCAGAAAAAGTTGATGATATTTATAACATTTTCAAGGAGGCAATCAATGGGTCAATAATATTCAATAGAAATCACATTGTACCCTACACATCTTTTTATGGATGGGGCCTAGAAAAGTTGAAAACAAGAATCTTAACAAGGAGTTAATTCATCATGCTTAAAGTATTTAAAGAACTAAAAAAAATAACAGACAATGTATTTAGCAGTTTTTCTAAAAAAAGTGATCCCCCCCCCAAACTTAGGATTGTTGTAGGGTTAAATCAAGTTGACCAAATGATTGCTAATGGCTGGGATGAGCGTTTAAATAGTCCTACCGATGAAGCGGAGAAACAGATCCATAATCGGTGTAAAGATATTATACGAACCCTCAGTCGGCAAATTGAGATATCTGAACTAAATATAGAATATTACTCGGCATTAAAGCGTTATAGATTGATACCTTTGCTGACGACTATTATTCAAAATAGTTATGCCGGATTTAAGATTGGTAATGTAGACCCTGCGGATCCATTTGAATTAGCTGATTCAGATGTTAAGGCTGCTGTCGATAAACAGCGGAGAGAAATGGGAACTCCTGGTAAGGGAGAACCTGATTCTAACCAAAAAAACCTAGAGGCTCTGAAACAAGTTCTGTCTCCTGAAGACTTCAATTTAATTTCAGGTAAACTAGAACAAGAAACTAAGTATCCACCCAAAGTAGCTGTGATTGGTAAATCGGGTGTTGGGAAAACAACAACTATTAATAATTTGTTTAATGCTCAATTAAAAACAAGCCCCACCACGGTCGGGACGACAAAGGCACAGACAAAAGAATTTACCCTATTATCAACAGGCGGAACGTTAACTGTGGTCGATTTACCTGGATATGGCCGTAGTGAAGCCGAAGATAGAGAGTATCAGAAAATCTATGAAGCCATAATTCCTGAGTGCGATATAGTTTTGCTTATTTTGCAAGCCAATACACGAGATTTTTCGGATGATATTGAAATGATTAAAGAAATTACAGCACTCTTAAAAACCAATCCTATTCCGAGGAGTAGCTAAAAGTTTTAATAATTGTTCTTGTTAAATTCAGGTCATGAAGGAGGTTGACATCTATGGCTTTAACCGCAGCAGAAGAAGAAAAAGTCAGACAATTATTATTACGAGAGGAAGCTCAAGAGCAAGAAGCCATTCTAGCCACTAAAGAGAGCTTTAAAGAATGGCTAAAAGAAACTGCTATCTGGCTATTTCAAAAACTTACTGAAGGCGCAATACAGCTTTTGATAATATATCTAAGAAGTCAGTTTGGGATTGGATAATTAAACCGATTACCAAGATGGCAATAGAGCTTCTAATAATAAATGGTAGAAAGCACATCTTCCGGATATAGCCAACCCCAATCGCAAACTTTACTCTTGAAAACCAATCCTGTTTCGAGGATGTCCCAAAACTTTCAATGATTTTGCTTGTTAAATTCAAGGAGTTACGGAGGTAGATATCTATGGCTTTAACCGCAACAGAAGAAGAACAAGTTAGAGAATTATTATTACGAGAGAGCGCTCAAAAGCAAAAAGCAATCCTATCCAGCAAGGAAAGCTTAAAAGAATGGCTAAAAGAAACCGCTATTTGGCTATTTAAAAAGCTTACTGAAGCCGCAATACAGCTTTTGATAGACCGTCTGCTCCCGCCCCCGCCCTATTAATAGCCAATCCCTATCATAAACCTTACCCCACGGACTCAGTGATAAGGAGAGGACTGGTTAAGCTCTATCGTTAGGTATCCCTGTTTCTTAATCAAGATTAGTTAGTGATGTTTAAAAATGCGATCGCCTTTCTTATACTCCAGAAGGCGATCGCGTACATCCATAACACCCACAAACTGATAACACTGACAAATTTCTCGGTATCGGCTTTTGTTAAAAACTCCACCATGTCCGATGACAACTGTTCTGGCTGACTATCCCACCAAATAAACGTATGAGTATCTAATAAAACTTTCATACCCCCCAAAAATCATCCGGTAAAGGCTCATCAAAATCATCACTCATCACCATTGCCCCATAATTTAATCCAACTTTCGGTATCATAGGTTGCTGACTGGGTAAGGGCAGCACTTTGGCAAAAGGTACTCCTTCAGAAGTTAAGAGGATCTCTGTCTGATTCTGAAGATCTGCCAATAATTCGATTAAGTTCTCCGGTAAGCTAGTAATCTCAAAGGTTTTCGGCGACATAGTTTCATCTTTGTTAACTTTCCCAGTGTTGTCTAGTATAATTCTATTTTTATAAATTTCACAGTCATAGAGCCGGATGTTTGTATTCACTGCGCCCATCCCTGCCCAACCCCCATCTAGTCTGAATCCTGAGAACCCACCTCTTAAGCAGAATATAGGTATCAAGCAGGTATTTCATTGCCATTGCTGAAGTTCCGCATAGCTGAATACCGACGGGATTGTTGAAGAGATTAGCCCGTTGGGGAATTTCTGATTTTTTAATCTACTAACCGCCGATCGCCTTGCTGATTTATGACTCAACCTCGAACAAAGAGCGAGGCAAACCAGACTGGCGAATAATTGACTGCAACGTACCAATTTTTAATTCTTTATAGTTAGGCACTGGAAGGGTAACAGTTGATTCCCAGTCTTGCAATTGCATAATAATATGGCTACCCCGGACTCTCACTTCAACAAAACCATGTTCTTCTAAAATTTTGCAAACTTCCTTTGCTGACAAAACTCGTAATTTACCCAATTTTAATCTCCAGTGACTCTACCCAAACCTCATTATTTAATCGACGCTCAATTTCTGAAGCACTAGCCGTCTCAAAAAAAAGTTCTAAGGCT
>CAYUEH010000061.1:0-15267 GCA_964442465.1 uncultured Laspinema sp.
GAAGTCGTTACTACGAACTATTGAAGAGAACGACTGAAGTTGGTACTACGAACTAGGACAAGAGAACGACTGAAGTTGGTACTACGAACTATTGAAGAGAACGACTGAAGTCGTTACTACGAACTATTGAAGAGAACGACTGAAGTTGGTACTACGAACTATTGAAGAGGGGGAGTTGAGGTTTTTAGGGTTGAGAGGGACTGGGGAGGGTGAGGGTGAAGAAAAAGGTGGTGCCGGTGTTGAGTTGAGAGGTGAGCCAGATGCGTCCCCCATGTACTTCTATGATTTTTTTACAGAGACTCATGCCGATGCCGGTGCCGGGGTATTTATTATAGGCATGGATGCGTTTGAAGATTTCAAAAACTAGGGGATAATCTTCTTCGGCGATGCCAATGCCATTATCTTGGATTCTAAATTCAGCGAAGTTTTCAGGATTGAGGGTGAGAGAAATGTTAATTTCTGGGGTCACTTGGGGACGGCGAAATTTAATGGCATTACTGAGGATATTTTGAAAAAGCTGGATCAGTTGGGTGCGATCGCCGAGGACGATGGGGAGGGGTTCGTGGGTGATCCAAGCGCCACTGCTATTGATATCCTCTTGTAAATTGGCTAAGGATTCCGCTAAGACATCTTCGCAATCAATGGGTTCTAGTTCAACTTTACCCACTCGCACCCGAGAATAGGAAAGTAAATCCTGAATCAGTTGATTCATGCGCTGACTGGCTTTAGAAATTTCACTGAGATAATGTTCGCCTTTTTCATCAAGTAAGGTATCATATTGCCAGAGTAACATATCTGCATAGCCCATAATCAGTTGTAAGGGAGATTGCAAATCATGGGAAGCGATTCCTGCAAATTGCTCTAATTCAGTATTGGATCTTTGTAATTCCTCATTCAGGGTTTGTAACTCCTGATTTTTGTGAATGAGTTGGCGTTGGAGACGTTCGATGGTCAGTTGTTTCTGGATTCGCGCCAGGACTTCTTCGGTTTGAAAGGGCTTGGTAATGTAGTCGGCCCCTCCGGAACTAAAGGCTTTAACTTTGGCGGTGCTATCATCAAGAGCACTGAGAAAAATCACGGGGATTTTGCAAGTTAGGGGGTTGGACTGGAGGGATTCACAGACTTCATAGCCGGTTAAATCCGGCATCATGATATCTAATAAAATTAAATCAGGGACAACTTTTTGGCAGGTGGCTAAAGCCATTTCTCCGGTTAAGGCTTTGCGGACATTATATCCTTTGATGACGAGCATGGAGGAGAGAACCCGGAGGTTATCGGGTTGATCGTCAACGATTAAAATGACGGGCTTATTAAACTCCCCTGAAAATTGAATCATAAATCCTCCGAGTAGGTTAAATGCATAATCTGATGGAATTGAAAATTTTCAGCTAATTTGCTTAAAGTCTGACCTAGAGGTTCGAGATCCGTAGGAATTTCTTCTATTAATTCTAAAATCATGTCATCGCTGCATTGCGCAGCGGCGTCATAAATTTGTTCTAGCCATTGGGTTGGCATTTGTTCTAAATAAGATTGGAGTTGTTCCGGGGAAATTTCCTTGGGTTCAGTTTCAGGTTGGACCCGGTGATAGGGAGAAATATTGGTTGCATAAATATAGTTGGCATTCAAATGGTATCCGATTTTTTCTAATAGTTCATTTTTTTCTAAAGGTTTGCAAAGAAAGTCATCACATCCTGCCGTAAATACCGCTGAACGGTCCTCTTCAAACACACTGGCAGTTAGGGCCAAAATTGCGGGTTTCTGACTTCCGGCAAGGGCTTTAATCTGTTTGGTGGCTTCATAGCCATCCATGACGGGCATCCGGATATCCATTAAAATTAAATGAGGCTGCCACTGTAATGATTGAGCGATCGCCTCTTGTCCATTTTCAGCTTCGCGCACTTCAAATCCAATATTTCCCAGGAGTTTAACCAGCAACAACCGACTTTCTAACAGATCATCCACGACGAGAATCCGTTGACTCGGTTGATCCGGGGCTAACCCAATGACTGTCCCCTTAGATTGAGTCCGGGGGACTTCAGTTGGGGCCAAGGGTTCAACCTGAATTGCAAAGATAAAGGTACTGCCGACTCCCAGGCGACTGCTGACTTGAATTTCACCGCCCATCATGTGCACAAATTGACGACTAATGGGTAAACCTAATCCGGTTCCTTGACCGGATTGGCGTCCGGTTTCTGTTTGCCCAAAACTTTCAAAAATTAGGTTCATGTCTTCCGGTGCAATTCCCGGTCCTGTATCTTCGACTTCAAACTGAAGAAAGCAGGCCGAGGAATCCCAATAATTCCCGGATTCAAAGTTTCCAATGCCTCGATGAACCCGCAGGGTAATGGACCCGGTTTGGGTAAATTTGATGGCGTTTCCTAATATATTAATTAACACTTGACGCAGTTTGGCTTGATCGGCGCGGATGGACAAGGGAACATCCGGGGCAATTTCGGTGAGCAGGTGCAAGTTTTTTTCATGGGCTTTAAAGCGCAACATATCTTCTAAATCTCGTAGCATCTGCCCCAAATCAAAGGGTTCTAGTTTTAAGGTGGTTCTCCCGGCTTCAATTTTAGACATTTCTAAAATGTCATTAATCAGTTCCAGTAAGTGAGAACCGGCGCGATTGATAATTTCAATTTGTTGTTGGTGTTCCGGTTGGAGGGAGGGGTCTCCAGCCATGACTTGAGCAAAGCCGAGGATGGCATTGAGTGGGGTTCTCAATTCATGGCTCATATTGGCGAGAAATTCACTTTTGGCATGGTTAGCCATTTGGGCGGCGATCGCCGCTTGTTTGAGGGCTTCTTCCGCTTGTTTGCGATCGGTGATATCGCTGCCGATGCCGAGAAATCCGGTAATCTGCCCCATCGCATCTTGTAAGGCGGTAATCGACAGCCACACCGGGAAGCGAGACCCATCTTTGCGGAGGTAGGTCCATTCGCGGAGATCCGGGACCCCTTGACGGGCTTTGGCGACGATCGCATCAAATCCCGGGGCGACTGCATACCCCAGTTCAGCGCTTAAGGTATCCGCGCGTTCCTGAATTTCTTCGGAGGTATGGATCATGACCACATTCCCCTGGGCGGTTACTTCTTGCGCCTTATAGCCCAGCAATCGTTCCGCCGCCGCATTGAAGGTGAGAATCGTGCCTTGGGGGTCTGTGGCAATGATCGTATGTTCGGCACTATTCAGAATAGCTTTTTGCAGCCGGTTGGTTTCGATTAGTTTAGCTTGGGTCTGTTTAAGCTGAGTAATGTTACTCGCCGTCCCGGTAATGCCAATCACAAAACCCGCTTCATCCCGCAAGGGAATCGCATTCAACATCATGTAAATCGGGGTTCCGGCTTGGGTGATATGGGTGCTTTCATATTGAGAAATTTCTTGTTCTTCGATGAGAATATGGCGGAAAAATTGCTGGTCCTGACTCCACCGACTGGGGTGAATCAAATCCGTGAACGATCGCCCGATTACCTCGGCAGGGCTATATCCATAAATCTCTCTAACCGCCGCATTGATAAAGGTGATCCGGCCTTTTGTATCAATGGTCCAAATTAAGTCTTGGGAGGTTTCAACGAGGTTTCGATATTTGCTTTCACTGGTTTTTAGGGCCGTTTCTGTGAGGATTCGGGCGTTAATTTCTTGTTGAAGTTGCTGGTTTTGTTGGTTAAGTTTGGCCCGGGCTTGTTTTTCCCGTTTGAGCAAATTGGCTTGGGCGATCGCAATGCCGACTTGAGCAGCAATGGTTTCAATGAGATCGATTTCTCCTTGACTCCATTCCCGGGGGCGATCGCACTCATGCAAGACTAAGGCCCCATTAGGTTTTCCTTGATAAGAGGTCCGCACCAACAGCATGGATTTGACCTGAAACTGTGGGTATCGGGCCAAAATGGGCTGAAATAAGGGGTCGGTGTGGAAGTCATTGATGGCGACGGGGCGATCGCTTGTCTTAAATTTTTCCGCGTAGGGAGTTTCATCCAAGGGCAGTTCTAACTCCCGACTCCATTGGCATCCCTTCCCTACGGAGAAAGCCGCAATTTGCAACGGGGGAATTCGAGTTTCTAGGTAGGTATGAATGGAAGCGCAACTCACCCCAAAGGCATCTCTAATTTCTTGGGCGGCAGTATCCAGGAGTTTTTCTAGCTGTAATTCTGAGCGGATTTTTTCCGTGATGCCTCTGATGAGTTCGCTGCGGACTAATTGTTTTTGTAACTGAATTTTGACCTGTTTGCGGGTAGTAATATCTAAAACCGTGCCAAAAATTTGACTCGGTTTGCCGTTGAGGTTGAGAAGCACTTCTCCTTTGGCCTCTATATAACGAATTTCCCCATCGGGTCTTTGGATTCGACCTTCAATTTGATAGGAACTCCCCGAGGCGATCGCCTGCTTTAAGATTTTGGAAAACCGGCTACGGTCCTGGGGATGAATAGTCTTTAATACTTCACTATAGCTGGGTTTGAATTGCGGTTCCATCCCCAAAACTCGAAACATTTCATCGGAGAGCACTAAATGTCGGGTCAACCAATTCAATTCCCAGTTGCCCACCCCGGCAACTCGTTGGGCGGTGGCTAATGACCTTTGACTTTTTTGTAACGAAACAATTAATCTATCTTTTTCCCGTTCTGCTGCATTCCGTTTCTGAATTTCCCAACTCAGTTGAAAGTTGCGGTCTCTTAATTCCCGCTCTAATTTTTGCAGTTTGACTTGATGCTCAATGCGAGCTAAAACTTCCGCTTCTTGAAAGGGTTTGGTAATATAGTCCGACCCGCCCACAGCAAATCCTCTAACCTTGTCAAAGGTTTCATATAAAGCACTGATAAAAACAATGGGAATATGGCGGGTTTCCTCTTGAGATTTGAGCTTTTTACAAACCTCATACCCATTGAGGTCCGGCATCATGATATCCAGTAAAATCAGGTCGGGAATGTTGACATCCACAGCCTGAAGTGCTAAGACTCCATTCGGTGCGGCTCGGACTTTATACCCATGACCGGACAGCAAATCCACTAACAGTTTTAAGTTAGCCACGGTGTCATCAACGACCAAAACCTCGCCTTTATAAGACCGCTCTCCCTCTGTTTTCATTGGTCAATACCTCGCCGATATAATCAAGATGGAAAATGGGTTGAAACTCGAAATCCGGGGTCTATAGCAGTCATGAGGTGCCGTTGTGGAAGACGACGGCGACCCCCAACCCTTGGCGGCCCAAAGCGTCCCGCAGGAGATGAAAATGTTACAAATCCGGACAGGAATGCTAGATCCGAACGGGATCAGCCAGAGTCATGCTATAGGGTTTCCCACTGTTATGAGGTCCATTTGGGGAGTGCGAACATCTTGCTCGCTCTTAACAAGGGTGAGCAAGATGCTCCCACGCCTAGAAAGATCTGTAACTCATAACCGGGGGAACCGTTATATCTCCATCAACCCCTCCCCAAACTAACTGCTTTTTGGGGTTGAAGCATCCTTTCTCTTCAATCTTCAGGGTCAATCTAGGACCGATTTGATCAAGGTTAAGATTTGCTCAAACTCAAAATTTTGGGTCCAGTTCGTTAAGGTATGGGCAAAGGATTCATGGCGATCGCGAATCTCATCCAATAGAGTTACCATTAATTCTACATCACAGGATTTCGTGGCAAGGTCAAAAGAATTCAACCAGTCTAGGGGAATGTCACTCCAATCGCTTTCCGTTAAATGGCAGGGAACGACCCGAGTGGGTGTGGGTTCAGCCTCGGGGTCTTCATACACAAAGCGCACCCCTAACTGTTGAGTTAGGCAGTCAAACAGTTCCGTATCCCGAAACGGTTTGCGGATAAAGCCATCAAACCCACAGGAAAGCCGAACCGCATTTTCCTGTTCCAGATAACTGGCGGTTAAAGCGACGATCGCCGTTCCTTGGCCTTTCATCGACCCTTTAATCTGTTGAGTAGCTTCATAGCCATCCATTACCGGCATTCTTAAATCCATAAAAATTAAATGAGGTTCCCATTCTTCCCAAAGCTTAATCGCTTCCTGACCATTGCTACTCTGTAAGAGGTCAAATCCAAAAGGTTGTAGGCATTTAATCACAAAGGTGCGATTATCCGGGCGATCGTCAGCAATCAAAATCCGGTATTGGGGTTGGTTCGGTTCTAGGGCCACAGCGCGGCGTTGCGGGGGAAGCGGTTTAGACTCAATTTTCGCTGCCACCGTCACCGGGATCTCAAAGCTAAAGGTGCTGCCTTCCCCAATCTGCGATCGCACCTCAATGGATCCGCCCATCAACTCCACAAACTTGCGCGAAATCGACAATCCCAGACCCGTTCCCTCTCGCGCCGCCACCCCGGTGCTGGTTTGCACAAAGGCTTGAAACAGATGGTCTAACTCCTCCCGGGCGATCCCCGGTCCAGTATCTGACACTTCACACCGGAGGGTCAGGGTTGAAGGCTCCAGGGGGTCGGGTTCTGAGAGACTCGATCGCCCGGCAGGGGATATCCCCCGCATGGCAACACAGATCCGCCCCCTTTGGGTAAACTTAATCGCATTTCCGATCAAATTAATCAGCACTTGCCGCAATTTAATCTCATCAGTGCGGATATATTCCGGGACCTCCGGGGATCGGTCCACAACGAAGTCCAATCCTTTGCTATGAGCTTTGAGCCTAAACATCGATTGTAAATCGTCCAGGAGATGAGAAAGATTAAAATCAGTCTCTAAAATTGTAGTCCGTCCCGCCTCAATTTTTGCTAAATCCAAAATATCATTAATTAACGTCAGCAAATGCTCCCCACTGCGATGAATAATCGCGACATTTTCCTTGGCATCCTCGGATAAAGCGGGATTGGACAACAGCAATTGGGCAAACCCGAGAATGGCATTGAGAGGCGATCGCAATTCATGACTCATATTCGCCAGGAATGCACTTTTGGCTTCATTGGCGGTATCCGCCGCTTCACGGGCTTTTTCTACCTGTTGGTAGAGTTCCGCTTGGTTGAGGGCGATCGCCAGTTGATTAGCAATGGCTAGGAGTAATTCCATCTCCGTACTGTCCCACGGCGATTCACTTAAATTCCGGGCCAAACATAAAGCTCCCCAGACCCCGGTCCCCATCTGCAAGGGTAACAGTAGCCAGTGACCCGCCAAGTTGCCAATCAACTCCACCCGGGGATCTTCGGGATGGGGTTCCCAACTGGATAAGGCAACGGGTTCTAAACCTTTAAGCGTCTGAGTAAGCGGGTTCCCGGTATCGGGAATATCCAAGTCCAGGGTACTCGGGAGACTATCAAAGGGACAATATTCTGCCACATTCCGCCACAATTGCTCCTCGGGGAAATATTGCAGAATTTTCACCACATCAGCCCCTAACAGTCGTCCGCTTTCATGGGCGGCACTAAATGAGATGGTGGTCAACTCTAAAGAATTGCGAATACTTTGGACAAATTGACTCAACACCTGCTCTCGTTGCATCTGCGATCGCAGGATTTGTGCGGCCTGCTTCTGAAGCGTCACATCCTGAATTTGAGCAATAAAGTGTAACGGTTCCCCCTCAGCATTGCGAACCAAGGAAGCCGTTAGCATGACCCAGACAGAATGCCCCTGTTTGTGAATGTAACGTTTTTCTAATTGATAGGAACCGATTTCCCCCCGCAACAGTTGGGTGACATAGTTCAAGTCGAGATCTAAATCTTCCGGATGGGTAATCGTTTGAAAATCTAGGGTTAACAATTCACTCTCGGAATAGCCGATAATCCCGCAAACGGCCCGGTTCACTTTCAACCATCGGCCATCAAGTCCAACGATCGCCATGCCAATCCCGGCATAGTCAAAGGCGCTGCGAAATCGTTCTTCACTTTCACTCAGGGCCAGAACTGTGCGCTTGCGTTCGGTAATATCCAGGACGGTTCCTCGCAGATGAATCACCGATCCCCTCTCGTCTCGAACCGCTTCCCCTCGCGCTTCTAAGTATCGACAAATGCGATCGCCTTCCATAATCCGCAGGTCCATTTGATAGGATGTTCCCGCAAATATGGCCCGATTCAGATTCTCTTGGAGTTGAACTCGATCCTCGGGATGAATAGCATTAAAATGCTCCCGATAGGCGGATTCTGGGTCTGCGGGATCGACCCCAAACATCTGGAACCATTCCTCGGATGCTGTCAGTTTCTGGCTGTTCAGGTTTAGTTCCCAACTGCCAATATGGGCGATCCGTTGCGCTTCTCGTAATGCCGCTTCACTCTGGCGGAGTTTAGCTTCAATTTGTTGGCGATCGGTAATATCATGGACCGTGCCCACCCACTTGCTCAGGTTTCCTTCCCCATCAAAAACGGGTTCGCCGCGCACTTCTATCTCCCGAATTTCCCCACTCGGGCGCTGAATCTGCTGGTTGAGTTCCCAGGGTTCACCGCACCTCAATTTTTCTTGAATTTCCCCGTCTTCTAATCCGGGAGTCTCGGGATGAATCCGGGGATGAATGGGTTCTAAAGAGGGGGGAGTCGGACTAGGTTCTAATCCATAAATCCGATAGAGTTCGTCGGACCACAGGGTGCTTTGATTCACCGGATCAAATTCCCAACTGCCAATATGAGCAATCTCCTGAGCTTTGGCTAAATTGGCTTCGCTGTGGCGAAGTTTCTCTTGGGCTTCTCTGGATTCCGTGATATCTCTGGCCGTTGCATAAACGAGATGATCCACCGGAAATGAGCGCCATTCTATCCACCGATAAAAGCCGTTTTTATGGCGATAGCGATTGACAAAATTGAGGACATCTTGTCCATTTCCGAGTTCATCCATCGCGATATCGGTGTGGTTGAAGTCATCGGGATGGATTAACTCATAAATTCGCATTCCTTCTAATTCGGCGACGGTGTACCCCAGGACTTTTTCCCACCCCAAACTCACTCGACGTAAGTAGCCATCCACATCACCGATGCAGAGTAAATCCAAGGCAATGGTAAAGAAGCGATCGATTTCTTCGGTTTTTTGCTGGAGGTTGAGTTCTAGGTTTTTTCTGAGGGTAATATTTTGAATTTGCTTGATGGTATAAAGCGGCTGGTTGTCACTGTCGCGCACCAGGGAAACGCTCAATAATCCCCAGATGATTTTCCCATTTTTATGCTGGTAGCGTTTTTCCAGATGGTAATAGGAAATTTCCCCTTGCATCAGTTCCTCAAGATGACTCCAGTCACTTTCCAGGTCCTCGGGATAGGTAATATCTTGAATGGTCAGGGCTAATAAGTCCGATTTAGAATATCCTAACATCTGGCAAACTGCTATATTGACATCTAATAACTGCCCATTGGGAGCGACCAAACACATTCCCACGGCTGCACTTTCAAAGGAGTTTCTAAACCGTTCTTCGCTTTCGCGTAATGCCTCCGTGCGTTCGGCTACTTGCATTTCTAAGGTGTGGTTGTAGTCGGCTATCAGTTTCTCGGCTTGTTTGCGATCGCTGATATCAGTAAAGGCATTAATCGCATACATTAGCTGCCCGGTTTCATCAAAAATTGGCGTGGAATACACCTGAATCGGAATCCTCTCCCCTCCCCGTTCAATTTCTAAATCTTCTGCCATCAACGCTTCCCCTTGCAACGCCATGATGCCCGGGAGTTGTTCATAGGGATAAAGGTAATTCGTCCCAGCCCGATAAATCTGATAAACCGTGGAGACTTCTTCAAGGGAGATTTGCGGGGGGATTTGTCCCAGCAATTCCTGTCCCGCCTGATTCATATAATGATAGTTTCCCGTGGGGTCTAAGGCGGAAATGCCAATGGGGAGGGCTTCTAAAATTTGGTTGAATTTGCTTTCACTTTGGCGCAGGGAGGTATAGAGTTTGGCATTTTCCAAAGAAATTGCCGCCTGGACGGATAAAAATTTTAAAACTTCCAGGCGATCGCTGGGAAAAGCGCCGGAAATGAGATTATTTTCTAAATAGATAATCCCACTGAGTTTAGCCCGGTCTAAAATGGGCATACAGAGGATGGATTTCGGCTGCTGTCTGCGAATATAGCGATCGCCTCGAAATGCCCCTTCCCCTGTAGCATCGTTTAAAGCCACAGTTTCCCGAGTCCGAATCACATAGCGGACGATCGCCCCGGAGAACAAATCATGCTGATCTATTCCCTCTCCTATGGCATTCAAGGGGATTCCCGGTTGAGTCGTGACCAGATTTTCATCAATGGCAGCTTGAACCATCCATTCCCCGTTTTCTTCTCCAATTAAATAGCCTTTTTGCGCCCCGGCATTTTCAATCAAAATTTTCATTAATGCCCCCATCAGCTTGTCGATTTCTATTTCCCGCGTCAGGGCGGCTGAAGATTTTAAAACACTGACTAAATCCAACACCAATTCCGGGTTACTGCTGGTTGACTGAATGGTTTCTAACTGAGTTTTACTGGGATTTTCGGCTATCCTCTGCTTGTGGGGTTTGTCTAACCACTGGGGATATTGGCCGCTTAATTGTTGAACTTTTGCCCCCCCTTGCCATTGTTGATAAAGGGCATCAGCCTTTTGGATATACAGTTCAGCAATTTGCATCATCCCCCGGTGATGATAGAACCCTCCCGCCAACTCATAGGCTAAGGCTTCTTCCTGGAGAAAATGATGCTCTCTAGCCCCAACAATGGCCCGCTCATATAATTCCGCCGCTTGCCAATTTTGACCGACAATCCGGGCTGTTTCGGCTGCGACTAAATCATATTTATGTTGATAGGTCATGGGTCCAGAGTTTGCCCAGTCTTGGAGGCGAATTTGATTACATTCCACTCGTTCCAAGAAGTCCTGTTGCTGAGACTCTTCCAGCGCGGGATATAATGCTAATCGAGCTAGGGAATCATAAAAGGGCAGTTGACCCAAGGGCATCAAGGAGGCGATCGCGGCTTCATATTGGGCGGCGAGGGTCAGACTCTCCACCGCTTTGTGCCCATCTTTTAAATAATAACTGAGCATCCCTTGGGCCAGATGGAAGCAAAACAAAGAAGTATCACTCTTATTTTGATCTAAAGTTTCCAGGTCTTGGTTATCATCAAACGCCTCCCCATTTAACCTCCCAACTTCCCTAGCATTTCCCCGAAGATTTAACGCCAACTGCAACCAGATTTTGGTATAGTACCATTGAATATTCTGCTGATATTTATCAATAATTTGCAAAGAGTCTTTGTGTTTTTTGATGACCTTTTTTAACGGTTCCCCACTCAGCAATGAATAACAACTATATTGCATGGTCGCATAACAGGTATATTCTAAATCTCCGGTTTCCAAACCCAGACGCACCGTGGTCATTAAACCAGCGAGCACTTCCGGGATAGGTTCTTGCCAATGTCGGATAAATCCATTAAAAATATGATGGACTTTACAGCGACTTTCTGCACTCTCAAACTCTTCTAACAATTCTAACGCAAACTGTCCTAACTGATACCCCCGTTCTATTTCCCCTACCCGACAAAGATTAAACCCATAATAGGCATAAGCAAAGGCCGCCAAGGACGAATTTCCATATTCCAGGGAGAGCTTGACCATCGTCAAAGCCATTCTCGGCACCCATTCTGGCGTGACAATGATCGCCGTCCCCCAGACGCTCATTAAAATCTGCATCGCCGCTAATTTATCCGGTTCCTCCATCAAGGGAAGCCGGGATAATTCCGCAATATCCCACTGGATCGGAGCTAATTCAGCCAGGGAAACCCCCAACATTTCCAAAACCCTTAAACTGGTATCAACGGCTTTTTGAAGCTGGTTAATGGCACTATAGCATTGGATGAGAATTTGATAAACCTTAACCCGTTCTAAAAGAGTCCGCCCCTGGTTGAGGACTACCACTGCCAGGGCTTCAACTTCAGGGTAATGGGTCGTTAAATATGCCACTTCTACGGCTTCCAGATGAAGCTGGAGGGTCAAATCATAATCAGTCTGCCAACTCTGGGACGGTAATAGACTCAAACCGGATTTTAAATATTGGGCAGCCAGACTATAAGCACTGGCTGTTTTGGCTTTTTTACCCGCCCATAAATTGAGGTAAGCTAGGTTGATTTTTTCCGATTCTTCCGTCATCAACGCCATCCCCTGATTGAGATGATTAACCCTCATAAATAGGGCGTCATCTAACCAAGCTGAGGGGTCATTAGGGGCGAGTTCCAACGGATTTGCGCTCCCCTGTAGCAAGCGCCCAATTTCTAAGTGTTTCTCGGGCCGTTGGGCTTCGGGAATTAAAGCGTAGGCCGCTTGTTGAACCCGGTCATGCAAAAATTTAAACTGAATTTTTCCGGTGTCAATCTCGGGCAGCACCCTGAATAATTTATAATTGTCATTGATGGGAATGACGAATCCACTTTGAAGGGCGGCAAATAACTGGCTGAATACTACATCGGGTTGCGATCGCGCAATCCGGCTTAAGGTCTCCAAATCAAAGGGACTGCCAATACAAGCGGCAAACTGTAAGAGGGTTTGGGTTTCCAGGCTCAATTTGACCAGTTGACTCGCCATTAAATCTACGACATTATCGGTGATTTCTTGGGCTTCAATTTGGGCCAAATTCCAGTCCCAAGTTTGGCAGTCGCTACTTAAATAAATCAAGCCGTCCTGATAGAGGGAATTCAAAAATTCTAGGGTAAAAAAGGCATTACCCCGGGTTTTGGCATAGACTAAATCGGCTAGGGGTTGCACCAAGGATTGAGGAGAATGCAAGGTAGCTGCCATTAAGTCGGCAACATCAGAAGAAGTCAGATTGTCCAGGGCGATCGTTATCAAGTTGGGGAATTCGGTTTCCATAAGGGCCTTGGTCATCATTAGGGGATGGCTTTGATCCACTTCGCGATCGCGATAGGCCCCAATGACTAACAAAAATTGCAAATCGCGATCGCTCAGAATTGCTTCCAACAAGGTTAAAGAGGCCAGATCCGACCACTGGAGGTCATCGAGAAAAATCACCAGGGGATGTTCGCGATCGCACAGGGCTTTTAAAAAGTTTTGAACCACCCAATGCAACCGATTTTGAGCTTCTTGTCCCCCCAAATCCGCTACGGGAGGTTGAGGTCCGATAATTTTTTCTAAATTCGGAATCATCTCCATTAAAACCTGCCCGGTATGACCGAGGGCGGCTAAAATGCGACTGCGCCATTGTTCAAAGGCTGCTTCCGGTTCCCCTAAGATAAAATTACAAAACTCATTGAAGGCTTGAATAAGCCCTAAATAAGGAATATTTCTTTGGTATTGGTCAAATTTTCCCTCAATAAAGTTACCCCGTTGAGCGGCGACGGGTTTATGCAGTTCTCGGACTAAAGCGGATTTACCCACCCCGGCATATCCCGCCACGAGAATCAGTTCCCGATTCCCCTCGGCAGTGCGATCGAATGCCGCCAATAAGGTCTGAATTTGAGCCTCGCGTCCATATAACTGTTGGGGTAATTGAAAGCGGTCCGAACGGTCCTGCTGTCCCAAATTCAAGCTGCTGATGGTGTTTTCGGTCTGAAGTTGGCGCAAACATTCTTCTAAATCCGCCTTCAATCCCCATCCCGATTGATAGCGGTCTTCGGCATTTTTAGCCATTAATTTGGCAATTAAGTTAGACAGGGTAGCCGGAATTAGGGGTTTAACAGTTTGCAGAGAAATGGGCGGTTTGGCAATATGACTATGAACCCATTCCATCGGGTCTTCACTCTGGAAGGGTAAGGTCCCGCTTAACAGGTGGTAAAAGGTGACACCCAGGGAATAAAAATCCGTGCGATAGTCAATGCAGCGATTCATTCGCCCGGTTTGTTCCGGGGACATATAGGATAAGGTGCCTTCGAGACGATTGGCATTTTGGAAACTGGGATTTTCCTGGGATAACACGGATGAAATGCCAAAATCGATAATTTTGACTGCACTGGTCTGGGGATTTAAGATAATGTTGCTGGGGTTAATGTCTTTATGAATGATGTTTTTGTCGTGAATCTCAGAGAGGATTTCAGTGATGGCAATGGCTAATTTTAAAAAATCTAACAGTTCTAGTTTTCCGGCAATTTTTAACCGACTTAAGGATTCGGCCCCAATATCTTCTAGGAGGAGAAAGGGACTGTTGCCTGAGTTGCTGAAGCCATAGACTTGGGGGATGCCGGATAAGTTTAGCGATCGCGTCACTTCATATTCGCGCCAAAACCACCCCAACCGCTCTGGGGAAGAATAGGCATTTCTTAGCATTTTCACAATTACGGGTTGTCCCGATGATTGCAGGGACCCGCGATACACTTCAGAATTAGTGCTTTCGTACAGTTTTTGGGTTAAAGAAACGTCTGAAAGGGTAATCATTAGACCTCAATTTCCAGCAAAAAAGTTGATTGAATCCTGAGCAAATTCCACAGGCGATCGCTTGAAAAAGGTCGGTACAGTAAGGGCAGGACAAGGGGTTTTTTGACCCCTGATCTAACTCATGCAGGCTCAAAATAGGGCGGTGAAACCCGGTTTTTTGTTGATGAGGTCTCATTCTGTACTGAAAAAAGCGACTTGGGCGATCGCACTGAGCTAATCGGTTTCCCCCCGAGCATTGACTCGGAGTTAGGGCCGTTTGATGTTCAATCCACTGCGGAGCTTTTTTCTAACACCGGACTGCGCCATGCCCTGAAGTAGATACATTCAGGTGTGTTTGATGTACAACCTCACCGATAGATGGGATGACATCTCGATCAAAAGTCTCAGTCCGGTCCGCAGTTTGCCGATAGAAGTTTTCTGGCAATTATCCCCCCATTCAAGTCAGAGCATGAATGGGAGCATCTTCACGGGATGGAAACTCATCAAACGGTCCCAAGGGATCAATTCCGCACCCCTACAGAAAAATCAACCTTCCTGTAGGGGTGCGGGTGATCCCCGTCACCTTCTTTGTGGCGTCCCCGAGGGCATGGGGGACCACCAAGATGGTGACGGAAGGCAACTGCCTCCCTGAATTGGTTTAGCAACGGAATCGGCTTAGAAATCAGCACCGATTGGGCTGGATATCTTGTTCTTGACAGGGAAAGATTCTAACGGTATAATTCTATGATTGTCATCAGTTAGATTGGGTATCCTAATCAAAACAAAGGCTAATATGAGTATTTTAATTATAAACATGACCAATTAGTCATGAATAAAAGAAGTTAGACAAGCTGATTTCCCCGAATTGCCCAGAAAGCCCCCTACAAACTCTGGATTGGCTACTGCAGGGGAAATAACCATCTGAAGTTTGTCGAGATGGTGTCTGGGCCCGGGGAGCTTGAGCAGCAGGACTTACACATTATTAGGGAACTCCAAACAATAAACTCTTCAAAATCTTTTAGAAGAGATCCCCCC